>NZ_LT827014.1:900000-1163569 GCF_900169075.1 Chryseobacterium phocaeense | reverse complement strand
GATCTTTGTTCTTTCCGCTTTAATAAAGAACTTTTTTCTGTCGTTCTGTTCCTTATTTGCGGTTGCAAAAGTAATTATTTATTTTCTAATGACAAAATGTTTTTGAAGAAAATTTTAAAGTTTTTTTTTAGTAACCTTAACCTCTTTTAAAAACCCTATCCTTATCTACTCCTGCGCCCCGGCGAACCGGACTGCAAAGATACAAACTTTTTTAAATCCCACAACTTTTATCTGAATAAAAATTAAAAGCTTTTTTCTTTGTATCCTTTTTAAGTAGTTTAAATAATTTCGCTTCTTTAATAGCTCTCCTGCGCTTACCAAATACTCTCGTTTTCAGTGGGGCAAAGATACATCCTTATCTACACACAAAACAAGTTTATTTAACATAAAATTCATATACAGCGAGGATTGGGGATAAGTATTCTTGTAAGGTTCTGGTTTAAAATTACATATATCAAAGTTAGAGTTATTAACAATTGTTGTTTACAAGTAAGAGGAGTCGAGAATGAGGTGAAGATGAAGGCTAAGATTAAGCAGGGTTGGGGGAAATCTCTCGCAGATCTGGCAAATGATGCAGATTTTTAGTTATTCAATTATTATCCTGGAATGGATTAAGTTTGGTTAAAGCCGTTTTATTTTATTAATAGTGAAAGCGGGCTAAAGCCAACCGCTATTGAATAAGCGCAAGAATTGAATTGAACAGTTTAAAAGTCATTGCGAAAGATCCGGAGTTATCCCCAATCTTCAAATATGAATATAATGATGTTTAACCTAGAAAAAACGTTTAACCAATACCTTATAAATATAATACCCGATCAGGCATCCGATGGTATCAGCCACAATATCCAGAGACTCCATGGATCTGCCCAGTCCCATTTCTTCCTGAAAGATTTCCGTAAGAAAGGCATATATAAGGATGATCTGAAAGAAATATGAGAATTTGATTTTGGGGAAAGCAGCAATGAAGGAGAACCCAAGCATTGCAAATATGCTCACATGCAGAACTTTATCAATCCCGGAGAACATAAACCAGTATTCCTGGTTCTCTGTACCCGGCTTGAGGAGCATATAAGTAAGAAATGCCCAATAAATGGGCAATATCTTACTGAATATTTTTGAAATCTTATCCAATGATAGCCTGATATTCTTCTGCTGTAAGAAGTTCTGACTGGTCTGCACCATCAGCAAGCTCTAATTTAATGATCCATCCGTCTCCATATGGGTCTGTATTTAGCAGCTCGGGCTGATCTTCAAGGTCTGAATTAAATTCAATTACTTTTCCGGCAATAGGCAGGAATAAATCTGAAACAGTCTTTACCGCTTCTACACTTCCGAAAACAGCTCCACCTTCAAGATCATCATCTACCGTATCTACATCTACATATACGATATCGCCAAGCTCTCCCTGTGCGAAGTCTGTAATACCGATGGTAGCAACATTTCCTTCAATCTTGATCCATTCGTGATCTTTCGTGTACTTTAATTCTGATGGTGTATTCATTTTAATTTTTATTTTATACAAATGTATTCAAAATAATACTAGCTTCAAATATAGGATATAAAAAATGTCCTTCAAAATTGAAGGACATTTACTGTTTATTTTATTTTGTTTAGAAACCACCGCCTGAGTCCCCAAATGTAAAGGTAGCAGACAATCCGGCTCTAATGGTAGACAGTGGGAATGCTGTTGATATTTTATACTTGGATGTCATCTGTTCGTAGAATACTCTCAGGTTTAGATTTTCAGATACATTGTAGTCTGCAGAAATTTTAATATTCATGAGTTTCTGGCCTCCGGTGATCTGTGAATCATTTAACAGGATATTCATGATAGAGGTTTTGCTGTCTCTAAGTGAAATATCTCCCCTGATGTTTAGATCGCTTCCTTTTCCTCTTGACCCTCTTGTGTTGGCCATTCCTAATCTGAAGTTCTTCACAATATATCCCAGCCTTACTACATATTCCGTATTGGAATCTTCAGTCAGGGTATGGTTTACCAATCCAAGCAATAACATTCTGTTTCTGTTATACTGAATTCCGAACTGCATATTGTTTCTCATGGTAACATCTATACCGATCAGCGGTGAGAAGGATTCTACATAACCTACCTGCGAGAAGGTAAACGGATTGATATAATCATTATTCACATCAAATGCATTTCCACCTGAAATTCTGTTAAAGTAATCAATACTTGACTGGATTCCTGTAGCCGTATAGGTTGCCGTATATCCATGAAGTATATCAAATTTAGAAAACTGCCCGTTAATAATCGGAAGATTCCTTAAACCGGAATAAGTAACTTTCCAGTTTGGAATAGGTATTCCGGCTTTTCTGGCATTCCCCATCTGCTTAACGGATTTGCCTTCTACAGCCGCCCTGAATGCGGGAATCAATACATAAGCATTGGCAATACTATAGTGATCGGCAAAACCATCACTATTCAGCACTTCTCCAATTCCCATCTGACGGGAAAGTGCCATTGCATTAGCCCGGATCGCCTGATAAACTGCCTGGGTTTCTTTGAACGATGTTTTAAGAAGTACCACAGAATTGGAATAGGTCACCTGATCATTGGCAAATGCATAATCATGATTAGCTGTCCGAAGATTATTACGGTTGTTGAATCCGGTCTGAGAGAAGTTCCTGTTGTAATTATGCAGGGCACTCAGATCAATCCTGAAATCATTAATTGGCATGATCTGTAAATTGGCTCTTAGCTCTCTCGTGGACATCTTGACGTAAGGATCGGTCATATAAGGCGAATCGCTCACCCATCCATTTTCAAGTACAGTTCTTCTGATATCGGCCTGGGACCCGAAAAGGAATCCGATAGTAGGACCTCCCAACGTCTGGCCGTAACCATACATATTCGGAGCTGAAAGTAAGCCCGGAAGCACTGTTCCGTTGTTTTCAGAATAATTAATATCCAACTGTTTGAATGATGTCAGTAAGAATGCTGTACTCTGAAGCACTGTCAGCTTATTTTTGAATTTATACTTTTTATATCTGAATCTCTTTTTCTCCCACTGCTGAGTGTACGCGTTATTCAGGGAGTCAATTTCCTGCTTACGCTTCTGCAGTTTGGCGGAGATATTTTTAAAATATTTAAACTGGCCGAAGAACTTCGGAAGGTCTGCAGTAGCAGTAGCCTGAATTATATTGGTATTCTGCCCTACCGAACCTAAGCTTCCTTCCGGACTTGAAAGGAGTGCCGTAGATCTTGCATTCCAGTTATAGGTCATTCCGTATCCCACTTCTGCATCAATGAAGTCAAGATATGGAAGGTATTGGAATGGCAGCTTATAATTCAACTGAACTCTATGGTTGTACAATACCGGTCTACCTGCCCTGAATACGTTTCCAAAGATGGATTTATTATTCATTCCATTCACATCTACATCATCGTTAAGGGTTCTGGTTGCAGAATTGATCTCAAGCTTTAACGATTTTGTAAAGTTGAATCCTAAACCATACTGCCATCCGAAGAAGAAGTTCCTGTTTTTGATTGCAGAGAAACTATCTCCTGTATTTCCGCTAAGAATTGCTTCCACATTACGGAATTCAAGTTCATTGTAATTCCTGTCTATTTCCGTTCTGAAAGATAGTCTGGTAGGAATAGGATTGAAATTGAATTCTTTGACCCATCTCAGATACTTCGTTGATTTGGCCGTATCACTGATCATCTTGTTGAAAGGCTTGATCACCCACGGTTTGAAAGTATAGTTATAATCCACATATCCTCTAAGATACTGTCTGTAATTTTTGGATGTATAGATGTCTCTGAAATAATCATCATTATATACTGCCGTTACAGAAACGTTTTCAATATCATAGAATTTAGGCTTCTTATTTGGGTTTACTCTCTCTTTGTGCATGTTCACAATCCCGATACTTCTCTGCTGTGTGTAGGTTCTTGCTACTTTTTTCAGTTGTTCTTTATTGGCGGCCTTACTGAATTCCACATCGGTATCAAGAGGATTGTATTTCGGATCCTCAATAGTCTGGGAGTAAGAATAGTTTAAAGGAATTTTCATTCCGCTTTTTTCAGGAAGGAATTTATCTACATTCACCGCGGTATTGATACTGAATGCCGATTGTGTAGACTGGTTTCTCTCTGCCGGTTTTGAATCTATATTCCCGAAACCTACCGAGGTATATGAAGCATTGGTATTAACGGTTGCAAAATCTCCCAGGTTAAAATTCAAACTTGCATTTCCTGCATATCCGCCATCATTTTCAATTTCGGAAAGGCGAATCTCGTTTACCCAGAGAATTCTTGTAATTGAATTTAACCTGCTGGTATTTCTTACCCCAATCATAATGGTTGTAACGTTTCCTAGACTAGGACGTCCTTTGATATAAATCCTTTTATTTTCATCACCGAAAACAGGATCCTGTTCTCTGTTAACAATATTATTCGTGCTCTTATCTCTTCGGATCTTGGCATCAACAAAGTTTTGGATGTCAAAATCTATATTATTTTCAATAGGCCATATTTCCAAAGGTGCTGTTGCAAGTTTTGGAGTAAGCATCATTGAAGATTCATACTCATAATAGTTATCCGTAGCATCGCTACCGAAACGGATGAAGAATTTAGAATCCTGATCCAGTCCCTGAGTTCTATCCGTTGGATCCTGAGCGTGTACAAAAAGTTTAAGTTTTTTGTATCTTCTCATATCCAGTGTTGTATTTTTGAATACCCCTCTTGCTTCTCCGGCAAGATTATCTACCTTCATGTAAAGCGAGGCTTCATTCTGTCTTTGTGCTCCAGCATTTCCGCTCAACACCTGTCTGTCAATTCCCGGAGGCAGTACATAAGGAGGTTGGTTCAGGGCATTTTCCTCAATATTTACACTTCCTACCTCGAAGTTATTATTTTCTGCAATTCCTACACCTTCCTGATCTGAACTTACTGTTGGACTTGCAATCTTATTCGGATATCTTCTCCAGTCCGATCTTACCAGGTCCATGGTCCCGAATCGTATGGTAGAAGTATTTTCAAAGCCCGTCATCATTAATCTCGCAAATCTTACGTTGTTAAGAACTGATGCACTTTTTTCTCCTTCCGCTTCTGTTTCTGCATATTTTGAAACCGGAATTCTGAACAGGTACCATTTTACATCTGAAGTCTGTCCGTTCTGGAAGGTAGCCTTTACGGTTTTTACATCTACAATATTATTTGTTCCTAAAGCAAGACTTGGCTTATCAAGTCTTACAATATATTCGTTGTAGCTTTCCGTCTGATCAAGGTTGTAATCCTTGTTGATATCTTCTGCATCCGGAGTCTGTGAAGCCACTTCCAGTGAATTGGCCTGAGAGTTTCCTTCCGGATTTCTGAAATATTTATACCTCTGAACAAGAGATGAAGCCTGGTTTCCTGTAAATCTATCAGACATAAAGAACACAAAGTCATCTACTGCAGGGTCAGCCAGGTTGGTTACGGGATTCACAAATGTGTTCCCGAATCTCGCAGCTTCCTGATCAGAGCTTAAGCCGTCATATCCGGAATCCTGTGCTCTTCTGTCGTCTCCTTCGCTGGAGAATGCATAAAGGATAGGTGGCTGTTTTGGCTGTACTCCCCAGTTAGAAGTGGTTGTTGTAGAAGGTGCTCCCGGCGTTGGAAGACCGTTTTCATACTGCATTTTTCCATCTTTCAG
This sequence comes from Chryseobacterium phocaeense, assembly GCF_900169075.1. Classification (NCBI taxonomy): domain Bacteria; kingdom Pseudomonadati; phylum Bacteroidota; class Flavobacteriia; order Flavobacteriales; family Weeksellaceae; genus Chryseobacterium; species Chryseobacterium phocaeense. The sequence goes on along the minus strand of NZ_LT827014.1, from coordinate 1,157,912 downwards.
GATATCTTCCGAAACGTTTCCTAACTGAAGCAAAAGTCTCGCCCTGTCACCTAAAGTATTTCCATCTGCATAAGGATCCATCATCCAGAATTCAACATATTCAATGTTTGAGTTCACAAAGTTGGAAACACTGATCGGTCTCATGATCCCCGCCCATCTTGAACTTGCTGTTTCTGAACCGGGATTTACGTTATAAGGACCTTTTTCCTGAGGATAGTATGAGATATCCAGGGTATTGGTAAAGGTTTGCTCACCTGCTACAAAGTCCCTGTTGTTATAAATTTCAGAGTACTGAACTCTTCTGGATGCGTGGTTGGAAACCGACTGCGGCGTAATTCCCGCCGGAGCTCTACCTCCCACTCCCCAGAATCTTGGGTCAATATTATACCATGAAAGAAGCCCTCTACCGTAACCGCTGGTCAGCGCATCATCGGCAGGTGCCCCGTTAAACGGAGCGGCGAGATTTTTCTCCGGTCTTGAAGCTAAACTCCATGCTGCAGGTTCTTTTAATGATATTTTAGAAGTAGTTTGTTCAAAATCGTCTACATAGGACTGATCATTTGTTCCTTTATTAAGTCCCGGAAGCAGGTAAGCGGCTTCCATCTTAAAGTTCAGATTGGACGGCGCTTCCGTATTGATCAGCGGGATCTTGTCTGTCAGCCTAGTCAGGAAAGGAACCTGATTGTTGTACATCATGTTGATCCCGGCCATGGTATTATTTACGGCTTCCTGTCCATAGTTTACTTTTTGGGTAAGCGGAGATTCGGAGTAATTCACAACGGTTCCGCCCAGTATAAAGTTTTCGCTGAATCTTCTTTCTAAATTTAAACCTAAGAATCTTTTTCTCTGGGTATTAAAGGTCAATTGATTTTCGAGTGAGATATTGATTGCCTGTCCGGACTGTTTAACGTTTTCGTTGATGATCGTTACCGTTCCAAGCATATAGTCTACGGTATAGTCTACTCCTTCCGTCAGCTGAACACCGTTCGCAGAAACTTTTACAGATCCCTGTGGTACGTTGACAGCTCCAAGAGAAATCCCCTGTCCCTGGGTTCCTTTATACCGTCCTTCAATGGTATACCGCTGGGCAAGGTTACTGGCAGAAGCTACCTGTTTCTGCTGCGTATACAGATCGTTGAAGACAAACTGCTGATCATTACTCCCTATCTGGCTCTGCATAAAGGCTCCGAAAGGTTTTACTTTGGTGAAGATGATCCTTCCCGTTTCCGGCCGGATGGTGATTCCGTTCACAAAGTCAAAAATACCATCCCCTACTACACCGCTGCTGGCCTGGACGTCACCGTTCATGTTCAGACGGTCCCAGTTAAATAGCTTCAGTAAGTTTTTATCCTGAACAGCGGTACCCGGCAGGTAATTTACTTTACCTCCGGTTTTTGGATCCCTGTAGAAAACGTTAAGAATAAATCCGTCCTGTGCTACCTGGCCTGCATCGATAGAATAGATGTTCTTCATCATCAGGTCCCACATCGGAGACTGGGTATTCACTTTGTTGTTTACTCTAAGGACTTTGGTTACCAGCACCGGGCTTTCTTCGGAGAATTCCCCTACTTTATACACTTTGTTGGTTCCGTCCGTATAGGAGTAAGAAACGGCCAGAAGCTGGTTTTCGTTCAGTTTCTGATTTAATGAGATATATCCTAACTGAGGCTGTAATGTATATTCATTGGCATTCAGCCTTCTTGCTTTGGTATTGAAAATAAATTGTTCTCCGTTGTCATACGGCTGTGTACTTCCCGGGAACATCTGCCCCTGGAAGGTTGTCGCATAGTTTTTACCGGCCTCTCTCGGCCCGATTGCTGCACTAATAGACTGGTACAATCCATTCTGTGAGTTATCCGGCAGTCCGGAAGCACCTTCTCCCAGATCCCTGATCCCGACAATACTTTTCTGGTAAGCCAGGTTGCTGTTTCCCTGATCGAGCACCCAGACCTCCAATCTGGTGATATTGATCGTGGAACTGATCTGCGGATAATTGAGCAATGAATTGTCATATTTATCCAGGAAATAATGACCTAGGAAAAAGTGCTGGTTATCTTCATAGTCAATAGCGTTGACTTTAAAGTTGTTCATTACTCCTCCGCCCTGAACTACGATATTTCTGGCTTCACCCTGCTGCTGGGAGAGCACTACGGTTCCGTAAGTCTTTCCTAACTGAAATTCCGTTTTCACCCCGAACAGGGATTGAGATCCACGGATAAGGCTGGTAGACAGCGGCATATTAACGTTACCGAATTCCACCCTTTTGATGATCTTATCTTCTCCTCCTGCGTTGGGTTTATCCACATCTCCCAGACCTTTGGTCTGAAGGTCTTTCCAGCTTCCTTTAGCCTGCCACACGAGGTTCATCCTGTTCTCAAATGCAAAACCGCTCTGGGTATCATAATTGGCTTTTAACTGAAGGTTTTCCCCTACTTTTCCTAATAAACCAAGCTGTATTCTCTGATCGATATCGAAGTTGAAACTCGTCCTGTTCTGAGGTAAAATCAGCGGGTTATCAATTTTCTGATACAGTCCTGCAAAGTCCAGTGAGGCATATCCTGAAGGAATGATCTCAATTTTATTACTTCCGAAAATGGTTTCAAAGAGCCTGTTATTAATCATCAGAGCCGGTATGAGCCCTTTCTTACGGGCGTCTGATCTGTCTCTTCTGAAAAGGAGGTTATATTTATCGGATTTCTCTTTGTAATAAGCTCTGGATTGGGTCGCGAGCATAAATTCCTTATACTCTTCCGGGGACATCGCGGTAGGAGGTCCGGTGAATGTATTTCCAATTTTGGGATACACGTAATACATTCCTGTTTTGATATCATAAAAGGCCTCATACCTCGTGGGATCGGCCAGTGCGTAATCTTTCTTGATGATGGCAGTATCACGTACCTGCTGTGCAAAGGTAGTTACTGACATGCATAGGAACGACAGGAACAATAGTATTTTGAGATGCTTGTTATTCGCCACCAAATGTTAAATATTTTTTAAAATTTGTTTTACCAATTCTTCTACGGAGATCTCCGGATTCTGTTTCATCATTCTGTCTGCGATCTTCTCGCTCATGCGTTTCGGGATTCCTAAAACTTCTAATGCAGATAACGATTCTTCCTTCACTTTATTATCCGCAAAAGCAGAAATATTTTCGTCTGTAACGCTGAATTTTTGGACTTTATCTTTCAAATCCACGATGATTCTTTCAGCGGTTTTGGCCCCAATTCCTTTTGCTTTCTGAATGAGTGCACTGTTCCTGGAAAGGATGGCCGAAGCGATCTCTTCAAGGCTTAAAGTGGAAAGAAGTATGAGGGCTGAAACGGCTCCAACTCCGTTAACGCTTATTAACAGATTGAACATTTCTTTTTCTGAACGTGTGTTAAACCCAAAAAGAAGATGTGCATCTTCCCGGATGATTTGTTGTGTAAACAGAAATGCCGGCTTATTCAGGGCCAGAGCCTGGGAGGTCATCAAACTGATACCTACATAGTAACCAACTCCTTGTACGTTGATCACTGCGTAGGCGGGCGTAAGTTCTTGAACACTGCCTTGTAAGGAAAATATCATTATTAATTTTTAAAACTCCCAAATATAGCAATTTAAACTAATTAATATTTTCATTTCATGCACGAATGAGTTTTAACTTAAATTTTGACTGTACATTCAAGGAATTCCTATAAATTATAAAACCTATCCAAAAGGACAGGTTTATGTTTTAAATAGAGTGATTCATCTTAAGGATTGATATCAAAGCATGTGGTAAGATGACATGGGCCCTGAACACAAGTTGCGGTACAGCCGTTTACCGCACACATCTGACCCTGAGACGGAAGACAGTAATACGTTCCATCCGGAGACTGAATAGGCTGACTTCTAGGTCCTGCTCCAGTAATTTGCTTTAAATTCTCTCTTGACAATCTTTTAATGTTTTTCATAGTAAATTTTTTTTTGACAATCGTAAATGTATTTATTTTTCTGTAAAAAACAATAAAATTATTTAAAATTTATTTTTTAAGACACTACTAATTGTCTTAAATTAAAAGAAACAACAACTGTTTAAGCCTCTGTTTTAGGGATATTTTTATGTTTTCATTTCTATCATCAGCAACATGATACAATCACCATCTTATGATATAATAGTATATTTAACATAAAAAAAGCAGCACACAAAATTTTGTATACTGCTTTTTATCTTTAAGGTCAATTCTTTATTTCTTGTTTTCTCTTCTCTGAGCGTCAAGAACCGCTACAGTGGCCAGGTTTACAATTTCGTCTACGCTTGAACGCATCTGTAAAACGTGTACCGGCTGTTTCAGTCCCATCAGAATCGGGCCGATTACCTGGGCTACTTTCATTCCTCTGATGATCTTGTAGGAAAGATTCGCACTTTCAAGATTCGGAAAAACGAAGGTATTTGCAGGTGTGGTTCCTAATTTTGAGAAGGGATAATCACTCAAATGATCTGCATTCATCGCAAAATCCGGCTGAATTTCTCCATCAACCACCATTTTAGGATATTTCTCGTGAAGGATGCTTACTGCTTTGGCTACTTTTTTGGAAGTATCTGAAATGGCAGCAAAGTTTTCGAAACCAAGCATGGCAATTCTCGGCTCTATGGCAAAAGATTTCACTGTAATTTCCGCCATTTTAGCAATGTTCACCAGGTCTTCCGCTGTAGGATTCTGGTTGATGGAAGTATCAGCGAAGAAAATCGGTTTCTTTTCTGAAAGGATCATCATCATGGCCGCTATTTTATCTACTCCTTTATCCTTTTCAATCACTTCCAGAACCGGACGAAGCACGGAGGTATAGTTTTTAGAGAAGCCAACGATAAGACCGTCTGTATCCCCATGTCTCAACATCAAAGGACCGAAATAATCTCTCTGGCGAACATATCTTTTAGCTTTGTACTCGTTCATTCCTTTTCTCTGGCGAAGTTTCCAAAGGGTTTCCCTGTATTTTTTTCTGTTTTCTTTCTGGTCGTCATCACTTGGATCAATAATTGGAACATCCAGACTGATTCCGAAACGTTCCATCTGTTCCTTGATGTATTTTTTATCTCCTAAAAGGCTCGGGAAGGCAATTCCTTCTTCGTAAAGGATCTGTGCTGCTTTCAAAACGTTATATTCTTCAGCGTTTCCTAAGGTAATTCTTTTCGGATTGGATTTTGCACGGCTCTGCATCATTCTTACCAGCTTCTCATCTCTTCCCATTCTGTCCAATAGCTGGTTTTCGTATTCTTCGAAGTCTTCGATATTTTTTCCGGCAATACCGCTTTCAATGGCTGCTTTTGCTACCGCACTGGATACTTTGGTGATCAGCCTGTTGTCAAACGGTTTCGGAATGAAATACTCTCTTCCAAACTGTAAGTTCTGAACATTGTAAGCAAGAATTACGGCTTCCGGTACCGGTTCTTTAGCAAGGTCTGCAATAGCATGGACGGCTGCCAACTTCATCTCTTCATTAATTCCTGTTGCCTGAACATCCAGAGCACCACGGAAAATGTAAGGGAATCCAAGTACGTTGTTCACCTGATTAGGATAGTCACTTCTTCCTGTTGCCATGATCACATCTTTACGGGTTTCAATCGCAAGATCGTAGGCAATTTCAGGATCAGGATTGGCCAGGGCAAAAACGATGGGGTTCTCATTCATGCCGGAAAGCATGTCAGGAGTCATCACGTTTCCTTTGGATAGACCGATAAAGACATCGGAGCCTTTTACAGCATCTTCAAGAGTTTCAATATCTGTTTGAGCTATAAAGTCTAATTTTTCAGGAGTAAGGTTTTCCCTTTTATGATTGATTACACCTTTACTGTCGCACATCAGGACGTTTTCTCTTTTCAGTCCTAAGGAAATATACAGATTGGTACAGGCAATGGCAGCCGCTCCGGCTCCGTTCACCACCATTTTTACTTCTCCGATGTTTTTACCGGCAATCTGCAGGGCATTGATCAGGGCAGCAGCAGAAATAATCGCTGTTCCGTGCTGATCATCGTGCATTAATGGAATATCAAGCTCTTCTTTCAGTTTCTGCTCAATATAGAATGCTTCAGGGGCTTTAATATCTTCAAGGTTAATTCCTCCGAATGTAGGAGCAATCCCTTTTACAATCTGAATGAATTTATCCGGATCTTTTTCATTAATCTCAATATCAAAAACGTTGATATCCGCAAAGATCTTGAATAAAAGACCTTTTCCTTCCATTACGGGTTTTGAAGCTTCCGCTCCGATATCTCCCAATCCCAGTACAGCCGTTCCGTTTGAAATTACAGCTACCAGGTTTCCTTTTCCTGTATAATCGTATACGGTTTCCGGCTTATCATGGATCTCCATACAAGGAACTGCCACCCCCGGTGAGTACGCCAATGACAGGTCTCTTTGGGACGAGTGCGGTTTTGAAGGGATAACTTCGATCTTTCCTTTAGGTTCAGCTTTATGATAATCTAACGCGGCCTGATTAAAGTTCTTTTCGTCGCGGTGGGTTTTACTTGACATAGAATTTTGTTTTTTATTAAAGTATATACTTAATATGGTAGTCTACTAAACTTTCGATAGGTTTGCGGACCACGTGGCCCACATTTAAATGAAATTCTTCCGCTACAGAACGGAGAATATGCTCATAGTAATAAGCAATAGAGCCGATGAAATTGATCTCAGCATCTTTTGATTCTTTATAGGGAATAACCTGATACTCGAAGAAGTTTTTCATTTCTTGGTATACCATATTCTGAAAATAAGGATGATCCTTTCTTTCGATGACAAATTTGTTGAAATCCGCCAGCCAGGCATTAGGTCTCGGACTGTGATACATGTTTTGCAGAGCATCTTCTATTTTTAATCCATAGCTCCGGTCAAATTCCGCATGAAGATCTTCCGGCAGTTTTTTCATAAAGTATCTGCGTACCAATTGTTTTCCAATAGCACTTCCGCTTCCTTCGTCCCCCATCAGAAATCCCAGGGAAGGAAGTTCTATTTTCAGATTTTCACCGTCAAAATAGCAGGAATTGGATCCCGTTCCCAAAATACAGACTACAGCGGGCTTTCCATTGTAAGCAGCATAAGCAGCGGCCATAAGATCTTCTCTTACTACCATTTCAGCTTTTGTGAATACTTTTTTCAATTCTTCTTCTATGGTTTCGCAGTTTTTTTTCACGCCGCAGCCTGAACCATAAAAAAAGATTTTGGTAATGGAATTTTTAACCAGTATAAGGCTGCTGTTCTTTTCTATTTCAGGAACAATGAGTTCCCTGTTGATAAAATTGGGATTAAAGCCGATGGTTTCTGTTTTTAAAAACACTTTTTTGAAATCATCAAGAATCACCCAATCCGATTTGGTAGAACCACTATCAACAATAGCAACCATATATTACATTTTAGTTTAAGGATGCTAAAATATGAATTTATCTTCAAATAGCGTTTAAAACGAAGGGGAAGCTTCTAATGTTTTATATCAGTTTTCTGACTGTTGAACTTTAAAAGCCAGTCTTCAATTTCGTCTTCCAGATAGGAGCTCTGGAGCATGATGGCATTGATAAAATCATCAGGTACAGGTTCGTTTGTAGAATTTTCAAGGTTCCACAATTCGTCTGCCATATTTTCATACTCTGAATACACTCTTTTGAAGCGGGAATTTTCTCTCTCAAGAGCCTCAATATTTTTTTGCTGAAGCTGGAATTTTCTGTATTTGTTTTGACTTTTCATACAAATATTATTATAAGTTGGGTCGTAAAAATTAGGGTAGTATGCGTTCTAGCGCACATTACAAGATAGAAAAAACCATCAACACAAAGAGTTGAAAATGAATTTATTATCAGGTCTTGGTTACATCATTCTGAATACTAAATTTAGAAATTATTTTGATTCAAAAAAAATAATTAACAACTTTTTTAATTGTTTAACATATGCTTATCACAATATTTCAGCGTCTCATTTTTCAAACCGCCTTCATTTCTTTACTGGGTAAGGGATTGTAATTTTGGCGGTCTATTTTTTATATTCATTATAAATTAATTTCCGGGATATTTTTTTATCATAATGGATTTTCTAAAAGCAAAGGGCGAAAAGGCAAATGTGCAAAATTGCTGAATCGCTATTAAGCCGGCAATTAAAGAGAGCCGTTGGGAATAATTGTTTCTTGAAGCAAAATTCTATATTCATTCACCAAAAAAAATCCATTTGCTTTTTCGCCTTTTTGCCTTTTCGCATCACATATCACTAAGGAGATGCTCAAATATTTCATTTTAAATAATCTTTTATTCTTACATTATTATAAATTTGCACTTTCATATATATTGAATGAGAGAATTACTAATACGCCAGAAACAGGTTTTGTTTTTCATTATAGCCGGAGGGCTCAGTGCTGTGGTAGAAATCGGAAGCTTCAAGGCATTCAGCACCTATCTGCCGCATTTTTTCTCAGGTGAAACCAATTTTCACGGCATCCACTATCCTTTAAGTAATATTTTCTCCACCAGCTGTGGGATCATCAGCAATTATTTCCTGAGTATCTGGTTTGTTTTTGAAAGAGGAAAGCATTCAAAAAGAAAGGAATTTGCTTATTTCATGGCTATCTCCTTTATTTCAACTTTATTAAGTTTAGGTTTCTTCCAGGTTTTTTACAGCTTTATATTTAAGGACAATATCAATTTGATTTTTTATACCTTAAGCCCGGAAATGATCAGTAAGATCGCAGCGATCCTCCTTGTTTCCATTCTTAATTATTCAGTAAAAAAGAAAGTAATTTTTAACGGTTAAGCAGTGACAAAAATTTTAAATTACCTCTGGAGATTCTGGCTTTTGCTACTGGCATTTGTCTTAACGGTTACCTTAGGAATTCCTGTCTATATTTTATCATTCAGTAAAAAGCATTATAAGTATGCTTACCAATTTATCCGGATCTGGTGTTTCGGCATGTTTTACGGGATGGGGCTGAGATATGATCTTATCAGGCTTTCCAATGACGAAAAAGACAAAAGCAAGCAGTATGTTTTCATTTCCAACCACACTTCTATCATGGACATCATGCTTACCTGCATCCTGATGCCCCACCACCCTATATGTTTTGTTGGTAAAAAAGAACTGGTAAAGATCCCGATTTTCGGCACCATATATAAAAGGATATGCGTAATGGTAGACCGCGGAAGTGCGAGAAGCCGCGCCGATGTCTACAGAAGATGCGCTGAAAAAATGGAAGAAGGCAACAGCATTGCCATATTTCCCGAGGGTGGCGTTCCGGATGACACTTCTGTTATCCTGGACGAATTTAAAGACGGCGCCTTTACTTTATCTTCAAAACACCACTCCCCGATTGCCGTTTATACTTTTATAGGATTAAAGGAAATTTTTCCTTTCGACAGCTCAAAAGGCTATCCCGGACGCGTAAAAGTGTACTTCAACGGGATCCTGGAACCTTCCGGTTCACCAAAAGACCTGAAAACCGAGGCTTATCAGGAGATAAAAAAAACGTTGCTGGAGCACTCTATTTAAAAGAAATAGTTATATTTGTTTGCGAAATTTTTAACAAACATGTCAAATTATTCTAAACAAACCAATTGGGGACAGTTTATTCCTCTGGTTACTGTGTTTTTTTTCTGGGGATTTGTTGCGGCAAGTAATGATATTCTGATCCCGGTATTCCAAAAAGCCTTTAAATTATCCCAAACCGAAAGTATGCTCGTACAGATCTGTTTTTACGTAGCTTACACAGTGGGGTCTTTAATTTATATGGTGGTTTCAAAAGGTTTGAAACAGGATCTGATCAACAAAATAGGCTACAAAAACGGCTTGATTTTGGGGCTTCTGATTTCTGCGGCCGGAACTTTATTATTTTATCCGGCAGCGAATATGGCATCGTTTCCGTTAATGATCTCCGGTTTATTCATTGTAGGGCTTGGGTTCTCTTTACAGCAGATCGTCGCCAATCCGTTGGCTATTGAAGTGGGTCCAACTGAAACGGGATCTCAAAGATTGACTATGGCGGGAGGAATTAATAACCTGGGAACTACCATAGGACCGCTTCTCGTGTCATTTGCTATTTTCGGTTCTGCCACTGCGGCTAATACGGAAGCCAGTATTGAGAGTGTGAAGATTCCTTATCTGATGCTGGGTGCCGCCTTCGTGCTGGTAGCCATTATGCTTAAATTTTCTTCACTTCCGGCAGTTACTCCTACCAATACCAAAGATACAGATGATGTTGTTCCGGGGGATCACAAAACCTCTGCCTTCCAGTATCCGCAATTGGTTATGGGTATGATCGCGATTTTTGTCTATGTGGGCGTAGAAGTTTCTACAGCAAGCAACCTTCCTGCGTATATGGAAAAAAGCTTAGGATTTGAGACGAAAGATGTAGCTCCATATATTTCATTGTACTGGGCATCTCTGATGATCGGCCGTTGGACAGGTGCTGTTGAAGCATTTGATCTGAGCGCCGGATTCAAAAAGATCTTAAGATTCCTTGCGCCTTATCTTGCTTTCGGGGTATTTTTACTGGTAAATGCGATTGCAAAGCATGACCTTTCCCCGTTCTATATTTACGGTGCTGTGATTATCGTGATGATCATCTGCGATATTATGAGCAAAGGAAATCCTGCAAGAATGCTTTTGATTTTCTCTGTAGCAGGGATCGCTGCTTTACTGATCGGAATGTTTACATCAGGAATGGTATCTGTGTATGCCTTTACAAGTGTAGGTCTATTCTGCTCTACGCTGTGGCCTTGTATCTTCGCCCTTGCCATCAACGGTCTTGGAAAACATACGAACCAGGGTTCCGGATTACTGATCATGATGATTATGGGAGGAGGTGTAGTAAGTTTAATCCAGGGATATATTGCTGATTTAACAACTATTCATATGAGTTATATCGTAGGTGTGATCTGTTTTGCTTATCTTGCGTTCTATGCAATCCGTGTAACAGGGATCTTAAAATCTCAGGGTATTGATCTGGACAAAATATCAAAAGGCAGTGGACATTAATACCATAAAAATAATATATAAAAAAAGGTTTTGGGCAGGTGTATTACTTGCCCAATTTCTTTTGTTCTATGGCTTCTCGAAATCAGGAGCAATGATTTCTTTCTTTGAACAGTTCTTTGAATGGCAGAAAAAAATTCATCAACAGCTCTTCAGCTGGATTCCTTTTTCCATTGGAGATCTTATCTATATTATATTGGGAATTTTCCTGTTGTACTGTATTGTTCTATGTTTTAAAAAGAAAAGCAGGAACGGGGCATTTTTAAAGCTTCTGATCACCATTAATATCTTTTACTTTATGTACCAGATCTTTTGGGGAATGCTGTATTTCCAGACGCCTATTATTAAGAAACTTTCCAGCCAGAAGGATCCGGAAACCGGCAAAGCAAAAGAACTGGCATTACGCTATCTGGAAAAGTGCAAAACAACCAGGGAATCTGTACGGGAGGATAAAAACGGAATCTTTGTTATGACCGACCTCAATGCTGTTCAGACCGAAATCCTTCAGCAGCAGGCAAAGCTTCCCCAATTTATTTCTGATAAACGAGCACCCCAGGTCAACTCTTTTAAATCCAGTCTTTTTAAAAGTGTCATGAATTTTACAGGCATACTGGGATATTATAATCCTTTTACAGCTGAAGCACAATACAATTCCAGGCTTCCGCATACTATGATCCCGTTTACATCTGCTCATGAGAGTTCGCACCAGCTTGGCTTTGCCAGAGAGCAGGAAGCCAATTTCATCGGCTACCTGATTGGTATTCATTCCAACAATCCGGACCTGAAATACAGCACTGAATATTTTACATTAAAAAGTCTTTTGAGGTTTATTGCAGAAGAAGACCCGAAATTTGTACAATCTGTTCTTAACAGCTATTCTCCTGCCATGAAAAGAGACCGCTTGTATGAACGGAGTTTTATTTTAAGACATCAGGGATGGCTTGATGATTTCTTTGGGTTTACAAATAATCTGTTCTTAAAAAGCAACCAGCAAGAGGGTGCCGTTACGTACTCCTACTTTATTGACCTTCTTTTGAACTACGAAAATTAACATAAAAAAAAGAATCGTATCAGGCGATACGATTCTAAAAACACAAATGATGAAAAAAAATTTATTACCTTGACTTGTTCCCTCATTCAAGGCGATGTAAAAGTACAACATATTTTATAATTACAAAAACATTTTTATCCTTTTTTCAAACTTTAAGAAAAATTTATGATTTTTTAAGTTTTTTTGAGTTTGTAACGGAGAATCACAACTTCATCAAAAAAAGCAATTCATTCATAATTCGTCATTTAAATTTTATTTCACCTAGTAAACCATCACAAAATTAAACAATTGTTTAATAATAAAACATTCCGTTTTTTTACATTTTTTTGAAAGGTAAAAATTAGAGTTATTTTCAAAAGAACGGATAAACATCAAAAAACCATTCAGATTTTATCCTGCACCAAAAATAACGCTCACTATTCGCCGGTAATTTTCCTTATTTTCAAATTTTAATAATTCAAAACCTTTATTTCATATCAATTACTTAGTTTTATTTCACAATTTTTTACCCGGTATGTTTTTCTTAAAAAAATTTCCGCTTCTTTAAGACATAGCGAGTGCTTCGAAACTATTTTACACCTTATCAAGCAGGATTCGAATTCAATTTAATTACGAAATCGATTTAATTTTTTACTACCCAAAACAAAAAATACAATAATATTTACACAAAATCAAGCATTTAACAATAGTATATCACTAACAAAAGAAAAAAAACTTGTTTTTTTAAAACATCTGCGTATTTTAGTTAAAAATATTACTATGATTTTCGATAAACTCATTAACCATCTAAAACTCGATAAACAGGAATTCACATTCCAGTTCAATTCTCATCCAAACTACCCTTCTGCACTTGCTTTTAGTGACACGCTCAACTTTATGGGCGTAAAAAATGATGCCTATGAACTTGATAAGGAATATTGGGATGAACTGCCGGAAGAATTTATTGCGATTGTAGATAACTCCTTTTCTCTGGTAAAGAAATCGGGAGCCGGTTATTCGGTTTATTCAGAAAAAGCCAAAACACTGAATAAGGAAGAGCTTCACAAAAAATCAACGGATTTCGTACTGCTTTTTGAAAAAACAGAAAATGCAGAAAACAGGGCTGCTTTTGATTTTAAGCCGCTCTTATATGTTGTCTTTGCCATTATTCTTGGTTATTCTTTTTTTACGCAGACCCTATTTGAAGCGATTTTCAATGTTCTTTCCCTGGCCGGTGTTTATATTTCGATGGAAATTTTCAACCAGAAATTCGGGAATACCTCTACTGTAATTGGAAGTATTTGTGGAGATACGTCAGGAAAACAAGTAACCAACTCATGTGATAAGATCATCAAACAGGATAAAACGAGTATTTTAGGCTTAAAATTCTCTGATTTTTCCCTGATTTATTTTACCGGACTTGCTGTTCTGGGACTTTTCCTTCCTGCAACAGCCTATATTGTAAAAGGGTTTACCTTCGTTTCCGTACTGGCAATAGCCTATTCATTATATATTCAGGCTTTCGTGGAAAAAGCGTTCTGCAGGGTTTGTCTTCTGATTATTTCAATCCTTGCCGGACAACTGGTGCTGAGCATTCTATTCTTTGGAAATACGGTACTTACGATAGGAATGCTTTTATTAACAGCTGTTTTATGGATCCTGATATTCTGCACGGTTTTATATTTCACCAATATTCTTACCCAAAAAGAAGCTCTTCAGAAATCAAACGCAAAAAACCTCAGGTTTAAAAGAAATTACGAGCTTTTCAAAAGCCAGCTGCTGGAAAATGAAAAAATAGAATTCCAGGATACTGAAACTTTCTCGTTGGGGAGTAAAGATGCTAAACTTCGCCTTTCCATAGTATCAAATCCTTATTGCGGTTTTTGTAAAGACGGTCACAAGATCATGGAAGGCCTTCTGGAAAAATACCCTGACGATATTTCTGTACAGATCCGTTTCAATTATTCTCCGGAAAGAGCGGATGAAAAATATACCAAGCTCCTGTCGGCATTCAATTTTATGTACCACCATAAGCCGCAGAAGGAATTTTTAAATGCCGTGGAGCAATGGTTTGAAACCCGAGATGAACAAAAGATCGTTTCTCTGGCCGGATCTTCTGATGCGCAGGATCTTACCCCATTCGTTGAGATGACGAACGATAATAACAATGCCGGATTAAACTTCACACCCATTTTTATCCTTAACGGACATCAGTTCCCGGACAAGTATGACCGTGAAGATATTTGGTTTTTTGTTGATGAATTAATGGAAGATGAGGACTTTCAGTAAGAAATCCTTTCAGCATTCAAAAATTCACTATCTTAGGAAAAAATAAAAGCGGACTCCGAAAAGCTATAAAAGAGTAGGAAAACAAAAAACTAAATACACCACTATGAAAAATTTAAAAAAAGTATCCAGAGAGCATTTAAAATCTATTACAGGAGGATATGGTGCACCTGTGAGTGACGGTGCAGGCGGATGGTACTGCCCCAGAATGGGAGAAGTAATCTGTCTGGAAGGATGTACTGCTATATGCATGAGCCCGAACCATTGCAAACGTAATCTTTGTATTGATCCTGTCTTCGGTTAATTGTATCCTATTTGCAGAATATTTCCTATATTTTGCAAACTTTATAAACAAACAAAAAATAGTGCTATTATTAGCCATGAATAGTTAATCAACACAATGAATAAGCAAAATGTCGTCCTGTTGTGGCGGCATTTTATAATGAGTATTAATTTTGAAGAAATTTCCCTTTTATAAACAGCCGGATGCTAAAGACTGCGGCCCTACCTGCCTTAGAATTGTAAGTAAATATTACGGCAGAAGTATCTCTTTGCAGCAAATCCGTACCCTTTCTGAAACTACCCGTGAAGGAAGCAGCCTATTAGGGCTGAGTGATGCGTCAGAAAACCTGGGATTCCGTTCGCTTGGAGTCCAGATCGATTTTAATACCCTTGCAGAAGAAATTCCGTTCCCATGTATCGTACACTGGAACAAGAACCACTTTGTAGTGGTTTATAAAATTGATAAAACTAACAAAGTCTATATTTCAGATCCGAGCTACGGACTGATAACGTATACCCGCGAAGAGTTCATCAAATTATGGATCGGTGAAAATGCCAACGAAAATACAGAAGAAGGTATTGCCCTTATTCTTGAAACCACCCCTGCGTTTTTCCAGACGGAATTTGATGCGGAAGAAAGCAAAGCCAGCTTCTCTTTCCTTTCCAAATATCTGCTGAAATACAAATCACTGGTTATACAGCTTGCGGTAGGACTATTGGCAGGAAGTTTACTCTCGCTTATTTTCCCGTTTCTTACCCAGAGTATTGTAGACGTCGGGATACAAAACCAGGATCTCAACTTCATTTACGTGGTTCTTCTTGCCCAGATTATGCTGTTCCTGGGAAGAATGGGTATTGAAGTGATCCGGAGCTGGATTCTTCTGCATCTCTCCGCAAGAATCAATATTTCGATTATCTCAGATTTCTTTATCAAACTTATGAGGCTTCCGATAAGCTTTTTCGATACAAGAATGACCGGGGATATTATGCAGAGAATCAATGACCACCACAGGATTGAGCAGCTGCTGACAAGTTCCTCATTAAATACCCTGTTTTCACTGGTCAACCTTATTATTTTCAGTATTGTCCTTCTCTTCTATGATTACAGGCTGTTTCTTGTTTATCTTGTAGGGGCCGCTCTTTACATCGGATGGATCAGTTTCTTCCTTAATAAAAGAAAAGAATTAGATTATAAAAGATTCTCCCAGGTTTCACAGGAGCAGAGCAAAGTTATTGAGCTTATCAACGGTATGCAGGAGATCAAAATGCATAACGCAGAAAAGCAGAAACGCTGGGACTGGGAATTCCTGCAGGTGAAATTATTCAAAATCAGAATAAAATCTCTTTCCCTGGAGCAATGGCAGTCTGTAGGAGGAAATTTCATTAACCAGATGAAAGATATCCTGGTAAGTTTCCTTTCGGCCAAACTGGTTCTGAGTGGAAATCTTACCCTGGGGATGATGCTTTCCGTACAATACATCATCGGGCAGCTTAATAGCCCATTGTTACAGCTTATCGATTTCATCAAGCAGACCCAGGATGCTAAAATTTCCCTGGAAAGACTGGGTGAAATCCATGATAAAGAAGATGAAGAAGACCTCAATGAGCAGTATGCCGGTGAAATTCCGCAGCGGGATATTGAAGTGAATAATATATCTTTCAGATACATCGGATCTGATGTTCCTGTGTTTGAAGATCTGAGCCTGAGTATTCCTTTTCAGAAAACAACGGCTATTGTAGGAGCCAGTGGAAGTGGAAAAACGACCCTTTTAAAACTTCTGATGAAATTCTACGAACCGAATACGGGGGAAATTAAGCTTGGAAATACCCAACTGAGAAATATTTCTCCGAGATTCTGGAGAGATCACTGCGGTGTGGTGATGCAGGAAGGATATGTTTTCAATGATACCATTGCCAATAATATTGCCGTAGGAGAAGACCATGTAGACAAAAGTAAATTAAGACGGGCCGTAGAAATCGCCAATATCAAAGAATTTATAGAAAGTCTTCCGCTAAGCTATAATACGAAAATCGGAAATGAAGGACTTGGGGTCAGCGGCGGCCAGAAGCAAAGGCTTTTCATCGCCAGAGCCGTTTATAAATCTCCTGAATTTATCTTTTTTGATGAAGCAACTTCCGCCCTGGATGCCAATAATGAGAAAGTGATCATGGAAAATCTGGAACAGTTCTTTAAAGGCAAAACCGCGATCGTCATTGCCCACAGATTATCCACAGTAAAACATGCTGATAAAATTATCGTACTGGATAACGGAAAAGTGGTAGAAGAAGGTAATCATGCCGAACTGGTCTCTTTAAAAGGGGAATACTACAGATTGGTGAAGAACCAGCTGGAATTAGGAAATTAATCCGGACAAATTAACAAAATTATAAAGCGATATCCGAAAAGCTTACAGAGTAGGAAATTAAAATTATTACTATGAAAAATTTAAAAAAATTATCAAGACTTGACCTTAAGTCTTTGACAGGAGGAGGAAGAACGTGTGGAGAGTATTTTCCAGAAAATCCACCGGAACCAGGAACCCCTTTTCAATGTGACTGTGGTTTAGCATGGTGTGAAAAAATGACAGCTTGTGTTCACATTAGTTTTTTCTCACCCGCAAACTGCAGAGTATAAGGAAGAGCAGGCGTTTCATGCTTAAGATATACCTGTCAGCAACTTTCTTCTGAGGGTTGCTGATGTTCAGAAAATCTTCATGAATCAGCAAAACGAATGAAGCGGCTTCCGAAAAGCTTACAGAGTAGGAAAAACTAAAATGACATTACTATGAAAAATCTAAAAAAATTAACAAGAAACGATCTTAAATCTCTGAAAGGAGGAGGAATTGGTGACTGCCTGGCCCATTTCCCAACTGAACCACCAATGCCTGGTGAACCTTATGACTGTGGTTGCAGCAGACTGTACTGGTGTCCAAAAAAAGGAGCTTGCATACACCAAAACATGTACAATGCTCAGCAATGTGAGACTTTATAATTAAAAGCAGCTTTTGTTTAGATCGTCATTCCATGAAAATTTATTCTTTAGGGATATGTATGATGAAATAATATAAAGCTTGAAATTAATAGCAATCCTCAATATCTGAGGGTTGCTAATATATAGAATATGAAAGAAGACATCTTAGACAATATTGAACTTCGCTCTGAAAGCGTTCAGGATATTCTTACCCAGCCTCCGCATTGGATGATACGCTGGGGAAACAGTGTGATATTAATTATACTTTTGCTGATCCTTGTGATGAGCTATATCATAAAGTATCCGGAATTTGTTGCAGCACCCGTTATTGTAACTTCACAGAATCCACCGGAAAAAATAGAAGCCAGAACCAGTTCGAAAATCGAGAAGATATTCATTAAGGATCATCAGCAGGTTAAGAAAAATGATGTGTTGATGGTGATGCAGTCCACAGCAAATTACAAAGATGTTCTGGAACTGAAGAAGCTTGTAGATTCTATCTCTCCTCAACAGCTGCAGAACTTTCCGATTGCCCAGACTTCAAGGTTTAAACTTGGAGAGCTACAGGGTGATTACAACAGTTTTGCAAAAGCTTTCCAGGATGAAGAACTGTTCACCAGACTTCAGCCCTATGCACCGGAAAATATTGCTGCTAACCAGAGTATCTCAGAATACAGGGTAAGGATTGCTACATTAAAGCAGCAGAAAAGCCTTGAGCAGGCCAAGTATGAATTATCAAAGAAAAGCTATCAGAGATCCCAGGAACTTTTCAACCAGGGCGTGATTGCTTCCATGGAACTTGAAAATGAGAAAATAAAATTTCTTCAGGCCCAGCAGAATCTGGAAAACCTTAATATTTCAATCTCTCAGATGGATGAGGGGATTTCCAACCTCAATAAAACAAAAAGCGGAACAGCCATTAATACCGAAAAAGACAAGATCACTTATTCTTCCCAGACTTTACAGCTTTTTGAACAGCTTCGTAAATCTTTAAAACAATGGGAACAGAATTATCTTGTTATTTCTTCCACAGACGGAATGGCCAGTTTCCAGCAGTTTTTTGGAGAAAATCAGTTTGTAAAAACTGCAGAGCCTATTCTTTCCATTCTTCCTTCCAATAAAGAAAAACTGGTAGGCAGAATGTCTGTCCCTACCGTTAACTCAGGAAAGGTGACTACAGGTCAGAAAGTACTGATCAAATTGGATAACTACCGCTTCCAGGAATACGGAATCGTGGAGGGAAAAGTTCAGAATATCTCGCTTATTCCTGATGACAAAGGAAATTATTATGTAGATATCGTTCTTCCGAAAGGATTAAAAACAAGCTATAATAAAAATCTTACTTTTGATAAGGAACTTAGGGGTAATGCCGAAATCGTAACGCAGGACCTCAGACTTATTGAAAGATTTTTCTACCAGATCAGAAAATTATTAGGGTATCAGAGTTAATGGGTGCCTGTTAAAATACAAAAGAAAACCGCTGCTGTTACAAGCCGCGGTTTTCTCATTTATGAAATCAAATAGCAATTTTAGTACTTTACTTTCCGGGTTTTGCCTTTAAAAAGATAAAACTGTAATCGGTAGGATATTTCTGAGCTCCTACTGAAGCATTTTTGTGGCAGTCCATACACTGCTTCTCCTGAATGTAGGTTTCCATGGTAACATTGGCTATGTTACTCGGGGTAATTCCGCCATCCATAAGTGGAGCTGTTTTATTATTGTTCGTATCCTGGATAGGATTTTCCGGCCACTGCACATTCACCAGCTGATAATATTGCCATACCGATTTTGGATTGCTTTTTTTAATCATGGCCTGGATCTGTTTGTTCAGCTGTTGTATATCCTCCGAAATCGCATTATCTGCAATACGCACTACCTGAACCGGTGTATTCAGGCTATCCTGTCCCGGTACCGGAGACTGGTTTGGCTTGTCCTTGCTTTTAGGATTATAAAAACAATAGTTCACGGATGGATCCACCTGTCCTTCTGTCGGTGCGTTATTCACATGTTCAAAAGTCATCCAGGTAAATTGCGGGGACTGATTGGTTTTTCTGATGATATGAAGCCCTACCAGTCCAAGATACTTAGGCGAATATTTCCCGTAAATAGGCTGATTATTTTTATCAAAACCTTTAATTTCGGGAACCATAGCCCTGGAAATCTTGTATAAATTCTTTAGTGATTCTAACTGGTTATCGGGGATAATTCTCCACGCCGCTTTGATCTCAATGGATTCCATCGGCAGCCATACACCTTGATTTTTCGCAGCAAAAGCATTCAGGTTATCAGAATTATATAATTTATTCTGACGTACAAAATCGCTTTCAATATTATTCATCCTGATCTCATACCAAACGATATTTCCGCTCTGATCCGTCAGCCACGCTCCTTTTGCCTGCATAATCTCATCTACATTTCCTCCCAGCATAGCCCTCAGCTTGGGTTTGGGAAGAGCGGCATTGATATCTGTGAATTTATTAATTTCATTGATGTACTTGATATAGCCGTTTTTGCTTTTAAGGTTCCATGTTTGCGGCTGTCTGGCTGAAAATACATCCTCAATACTTAAATAGCTTTCCCATACGGTAGGACTGTAATCTCCCGGCATCCCATAATCAGCGGCAACGGCTGTGGTATCCGGAAGCCCTCTTTCGTCTGAAGCTTTCCAGTTCAGGGCCAGAAAATTTTTCCATGCAAAACAGTTCAGAACATTCTGGGAACTGTGCCCGCAGGTAGAATCAACCGGCAGCTGGTAGCTCACTGATGGCGGATCACAGAAAGCCCCACAGTCAAAATCTGCCAGCTCCTGTGAAAATCCAACCCTGGAGTTTAATTTTTTGTCCTTTTTTCCGGATTCACATGAAATTGAAATTAAACTCAATAGAAAAAAGGAAATCAGCAGCGTTCTCATTTCAGCATCTTTTGAACCTGCTTCATCTGCTGGTCAGAAAGCAAGCTGTGATTAGGGGCAATATTCAGTTTTGGCAGGGAGCCGGACGCCACTACTTCCAAAACTCCTGCAATAGAGTATCTAGGATCTGTAGTATTATTAAACAAAGCCAATGGTTTTTCTCCTAATAATGCAGCGGAATGCACGTTGATATCAACGATGAATAGCTGATTGTCATTGCCCAGATCCTGAAAATCCGTCACCGAGACACTGATTCCCGGTCCGAAATCAAATCCGGTTCCTTTATTGGCGTCGCTGGCCAGAATAGCAATTCCACTGGTGGTAGTTCCTGCTTCGACCTGCGTAATGCATGAAGTTAAATTAGAAAATGTATTCAGTTTATTGTAAAGACTTGCCTGAAGCAGATTATTATCCAGGACGTACTGTACACTTGGCAGCGTAACCTCGGGATCTCCTACTGCCGGGTATTGCTGGGGCTGGTCTCCCCCTCCTGGGATTCCCGTTCCCGCAAGCTGTACTTTAAAGACATCCGCAATCTGCGAACCCCATTTGATCTTTGATCCTTTCACCATAATATCGCTAAGTTTAAACTTGGCACCGGCAGGCGCTTCAAAGCGTGAATGAAGGATCATATTGAACGGATAAAATGTAGTTCCCGGATTGGTATCGGATCCTCGGATCACTTTATAACAGTCATTAATCTTATATCCTTCTGCTGAATCAGGCATCTTGAATTGCGTAAAATCCGGTAGCTGCCCGTACAAAGCAATAGGATTGGTTAGTGAAATTTTCAGTTTATTATTGTAAACCAGTGAATTCACGTTCTGTCCGATCCGCGGATCACTGTTTCTGTAGATCTGTCCATATTGGGCCGCACAGATAAGTTCATTAGCATCTGTAATTACTTTTCCTTTACTATTAACTCTCAAGATGGTGGCTGCAGCTCCAAGATAAATTTCTGCTCCCAGGGAATTGGGCGGGCTTGTGAGGTGAACGGCTCCTCCTCCTTCGGCTGTTGCTGAAGAACCGCTGTTCCATTTATTAATCGGATTATAGGCTGGCAAACCGGTTTCTCTTACGATTACATAATTTCCTTTTTCATCCAAAAGATACAGGTCTTCCTTTTTTACATCCGGGTTATTAAGGATCTCCTGGTACAGAGAAACAACCATGTCTGGAGACACTTTCCACATGTGGAACCAGTATTCCGGGTTTTCATGGGTAAAATCTACTGCAATAATGTCACCGCTGGCATCTCTTGTAACGGCCCATTCGCAGTATTCATCCTGCCATCCTCGGGGTCCTGACGGTCCAAATGGCTTGGTTTCCGTATTAGCCGGATCACATGGGTTTTTAGACACTACCAATGTGATATTGTATTTTTTACTGAAAGCATCCGGGCCAATATCTGCCAGCTCATGCAGCTTATCCGGAGCATCGGTCTTTCCAAATTTTTCTACAAACAAGCTGGTAAAGTAATGATTGATCCTGTTTGGAAAAGCTCCCCACTGGATAGGTACCGTATTATTCTTAACGGGTTCTGCAGGAGTCACCAGAGGATTGTAATACCAGCTTCTTGGATGATCATACGAACTTGACCATGGATTTCCCATTTGAGAATTAATGGTGCAATATTGTACATAATTGCTCCAGGCATTTTCAATCTGGCTTTTCAGATCCGGGTCATTTTTGAAATCTTTTTCTGCCTGATAGGCAGGGGTG
Organism: Chryseobacterium phocaeense; assembly: GCF_900169075.1. Lineage (NCBI taxonomy): Bacteria > Pseudomonadati > Bacteroidota > Flavobacteriia > Flavobacteriales > Weeksellaceae > Chryseobacterium > Chryseobacterium phocaeense. Next base: position 1,135,740 of record NZ_LT827014.1, on the reverse strand, counting down.
TCAAATTTTGTCATGGCTTTAATTTTTTTTAACAGGTATAGTTTTAATAGATGTAATCGTAGTAAGAAATTACCGTCTCAGGATATCAGCACTAAAAAGTACCGTAAAGATCTGTTTTCAAAAGTAAGTATGGAAAAATAATGTCCTGCTTACCTAAATCTTATACTCAAAGCTAGAAATTATCCATTGATATTCTTTACGTATTTCTACGTATTTTTATTTTCAAAGTTTATACTTAAAGCATAATAGCCCATCAACAAACAAAAAATCCAGGTAAATAAAATCCCATATATGTGAAATTAAGTAAAATAAAAAACTACCGCACTCTCCAGTGCGGTAGCTTCTCACCCTTATTTTAGATTCATTAATAAGTACGGTGATCGTAGAATATAGTAGAAAACAAAAGTATTAGTTTGAGTTCAATGCTGTTTTTAAACCGGTTTTTGTTCTTGCCATGATTACACGCAGTAATTTCAAACGAAAACTGAAATGCCATCTGGGAAACTTCGGATGCTCCATATGCTCACTGATCATGATGAAGGTTACCACTATCATGGCCAGATTGTGCCCGGCCGGTAGCAGCATCGGAAAAAGCATAAGTGCCCATCCCGCTCCCACGCACCAGACGCCATGCATGATCCCAAACATTAATGCATCACGATTGGCCTCCGGGCCGAAAGCAGCCAATGGAAGATGATCATGGCCACGGTTCAGGCATCGCTGTTTGATTGGGGAAAACTGCCAGATTACCGCTATTATCCCTACTCCTATTGCAGGAATATATGAATTGGGCAATAGCAGATTTAATCCTACAATGATTGCATTAATGAAGAAGCCCATTACAATCCAGACCGCAGTATATCCGGAGATAAAAAGCAATGCAGATGCAAAACGGCGTTTTTTAAAACTGCGGTTATAGATATACTGAACCGGAGCAATGAGCTTGGGCAGCATCATGGCCAGCACCATGAGCGTCCAGCCCGTCATCAGATCCGAAACAGGATTCATCTGAAGCATCATCTGAAGCGATGCTTTTGAAGGTCCTTCAAGAGTTACATGACAATGCTTTACCGTCATGATCCCTCCCGGATTAAACAGCAGGATGACCCAAAACAGGGCGCTTACCGCCAGAATCGTTATGCTTATTGAATAACTGATTCTCTTTGAGGTGGTCATAGCTGCTGCGCTTCACGGTAAATGCTTACGCGGCCCACCGTAATTTTTTCGTCCTCCGGAATCACATTATCAGGAAGGATGGTCACATCGAGAGCATTAATATCAAGCTCATTATTAATAAACAGATTATCTATAATATCTGTAATATTAAGGATAAAAGTAAGACCATTTCCGGCATTATGACCGGTTTTATCAGAAGCGTTACGCAACCCGAAAAGTGAAATATGCCCGGCAAGCTGATGATTCACCGAAACATTAAGAATATTGGCGTCTCTGCTTCCTTTCACGTTTTCCAGCTGAAGATACACCTGATCCGGCAAATTGGATACGGAAGCTTTCATCAGACTGTTCGGTACATTCTTCCAGGAGCTGCTTTCCAGCTTAACTGTGGTTTTTGCTCCTGATCCGTCTATTTGAACCTGTCCTGCATTGGCGCCAACAAGTTCTGAGTTATCTCCAAGGTCCATATTCTGTTCTTGTATATTTTCGGTTTCAATAGATTTTGCCCCTAATTTAGTTAATCTCTGAGAAAGTGTTTTCTCCACTAAAGGTTCTGTTGTTGGCGCAAGATCATCATAGGTATAATCCAGGTTATCTAAACTGGTCATTTCTCCAGGTGTATAAACCCATGCATTATTATCGGGTAAAGGCATAATAAATTCTCTTTCGCCGTATAGTGCCGGTCCTCCAAGCCAGAGCGGATTAACAGGATTACGGTTCTTTACATTCCAGGCAGCCCACATTCTGTCGATATTGCAGTGATGCAGATAGAAAATAGGGTCAAGTCCTGCAGAATCAGGATCAGACATAATTCCGTCCTGCCCTCCTACCTGTACGTGTACCAGATTGTGAGGATTGCTCTCAAGATTTCCACTCACATTTCCATCATGTGAGAACCTGGTTGCCGGTCCTCCATAGCCGGGTTTTGAAGTTGCCGAGTTGCTTCCGGTATAAATTGTATTTCCCTGGCAGGCTTCTGACAATGGTGGAATTTCAACATAGATATTGCCATCATTTTTAGGTCCGTATCTTGCCGTTACATATAATGGATTCGGAGTTCCATCCGGAAGGGTTTTCTGTGTGAAAGCCGGCGGTATTTTATACTGATCACCGGATCCAAGATAGTTCCAGTAAGGAAGCGCCCAGTCTGCAGGCCCACCTAAACTGATTACAGCCTGACGGATCTGCTCTTCCAGGGCAATAAGATAACCGCGGTGCCATGGGGCAAAATACCAGCTCTGATGCTGACACTGGTTCCAATACTTATCCATTGTACCCTGATCAGGCAACGGGCTTGTAGGAACGTTTGGAGGTCCGGGAAGGACGTTCCAGTTCGGAAATTTTTCTCCTCCCATCTGTTCGCCATGCATTGCTGCAAAAAACCACCAGCTGTTTTCGTCATTTAAAGCACGCGACTGCATTATTCCAACTGCTTTCGCATACCATAACAGATCTGGATTGTCAAAAGTTCCATTCTGATCCCATGCGTTTTTTCTCGTAAACTTAGCCATAGAATTAATTTTTTGATTTCTGGTTATTATAAAGTTTTATCAATACTACTGCTTGGAAAGCAGGTTTCATGTATACCACAAATCTATAGATATGGCAGGAAAATGGATTACGTATTTATACGTAATTTTCCCAATGGTGTGAAATTAAATTCCGGAAATTCGCTATTCTTTCCTGTTTAAAATTTCACAGCGTATTTTTAAAAAAATAGAAAACCAAAATGACCAGTCACCAAAACTTATTGATATTAGTTTTTAATTGAGGATTTTTAAAGTTTATCAACAGGAATTATGGGAATAAAAAAAGGAAAGTAATTTGTATTACTTTCCTTTGTGTTGTAGCGAAGACGGGAATTGAACCCGTGACCTCAGGGTTATGAATCCTGCGCTCTAACCAACTGAGCTACCTCGCCGTTTTGGTGGTGCAAATATAGAAAATATTTGTTTACCACCAAAATTATTTTAGCTTAAAATATTCCAAAACATTGCCCACGTGGTCTGGCTTATTGATTATCTTATTGTTAGCATCTAAAATAAAATACGTCGGAGTTGCATGAACATTGTAGGTATCCACATAACTGCTGTTCCATCCCCTTAATTCGGAATCGTTGATCCATGGAAATGCTGCAATTTTCTGGGTATATGAATTCTTATCCGTATCTAAAGAAAGTCCGATAATCTGTATATTTTTAGCTTTAAGATCGTTGTATTTAGCCAAAAGCTGTGGCAGTTCACTTTCACAATGTGAACAAGTGGATGACCAGAAAACGATGATCTTTTTATCTGCTTTTACATCATACAGTGACTTCGCAGAGGTGTTGGCAGGAGACTGGAATTTTATGTTTGGAAACGCAGCTCCCATTTCCACATTAGCATTCGATTTCAGGGTTGTTGCTAACCTGTCGGTGATTGTACATTTCAAGTTCTTTGCAAGGGTGAGATATTTTGTTTTAAATTCATCCATATCGTATGCATCAAAGATGTCGATCAGTTCAGATAAAACAGTTTGCCCTCTTGGTGTTTCTACTTTCAGACGGTCCAGAAGAGTATCTACTGAGCATGCTACATTGGTATTTCCGCCTGAATTCAGGTACGCCACCAAAACAGGTCTCAGAAGAGAGGAAGATTCAAGCATATCATTAGATTTATCCAGGAAGTTCACAATATCATCCTGGGTAACTTTTTTCGCCGGATCTGCAGAGTTGGATAAGAACTTACTGTAATTGGTATTATAGTAAGAAATAAACGGATGCTGTGCCGCGTCAATAGCATTGCTTGTCCCGGAAAGTCTTCCGATTTCTTCTTTCAGGGCTTTTCCAAATTCCGTATTGTCTTTATAATATTCTTTGATCTGTGTGAGCGCCGGAAGAATAAGCTCTTTTTTCTGGGAACCGTCCTGCTGTCTGTTCATCAGATTATTGACTTCATCCAGATATTCTACCTCTTTGACTTTATTATTCTGAATATCCAGCTTGATATTTACATTTTTATTCTCAGAAATAAAAGTGACCATATTATTTGAAGTCGGAAAATACACTTTCATCATCCCCATATAATGGCCTGGATACTTGAAATTCCAGGTATTGTTCTTACTTTGTTCTTTGGTAACGATGATATCTTTTGAGCCGTTTAATGTATATAGAATGGCATCTTTATCTTTAAATTCAGCAGGTGTCTGGACTGTAACCGTAAACTGTGCCTGCAGGGAAAATGCAGCTAATACTGCAGATAATATATATATCTTTTTCATAAAGTAAAAATAAAAAAACTCTCTGATTAATCAGAGAGTTTAATGTTATTTTAATAAAATTTTAGGCTTTTTGAGTCGTCTTCAATCTTTTTGTATAGAATACAATAAATGCAATAGCTACAATTGCCAATACATAAACATACATATCTATAGGTGAAGCCGGAGCACCAGGACCTCCACCTCCAATACCGCTTTTAGATGCTGCACCGGGCGCGGGAGGAATTTCATCTGCATATGCAAATGATATGACAAAAAGAAAAAGAACTGATACTAGTTTATTAATAGTTTTCATATTATTTTAAGATTTTGGTGTTAACAATTACTCCTTTATCAGAAACCACTTTTACAACATAAGAACTTCTAACTGAATCATTAAGTTCAATTACGAAATCTTTAGATGCATCAACTGCTTTCTTAGAGATAATAAGTTTACCACTCATATCATAAACTTCGATATCTGCTTTTTTCCAACTTGGATCAAATCTAACTATATAGTTGCTAACCGCAGGGTTATAAACAACCATTGTTTTAGAGAATGACTTAGTTTCATTATTGTTTGTTGCAAGTACTACGCTGCTTGGTTCTCCATAGTACAGGTTATAAGATTGTGAATTTACAGGAATTACTACTCCTTGCTTTGCTTCCTGAACGGTACCGTTAGAAGACTTATAATAGAATCCTTTTCCGGAAGATAGCTGATGTGCACCTGCAGGAAGCATTTCAGCATTCTCTCTGATTTCAAATTTATAGGATACTATTCTCTGTTGTGGAGTATTGTAATCAAAATTATACATCAAGATATTTTTCCCTAAGAAGTTACTTTCGTTAGCTTCATTAATGTATAACTGATACTGTGCAGTATAATTAGGATCTTCACCACCGTTTAAGCCTTCTTCATAAGTAACAATCTTGTTACTTGAATCGGTAGCAGCCTGTATTGTAGTAGCAGTAGAAACCTGATGTCCGGTAGTCGCATGTGGAGAAACCACATAGTAAACTCTCGATACTTCCTGACCATTTGCATCCAGACCAATTACCCCTAATTGTTTTAAAGTTGCAGTAACAGATTTACCACCCACAGCAGATTTATTGGCAGCAACATTATAGTCCGTACCATCTACTCTTGCCGTACTGCTAAATCTTCTAAGTGTATTAAAATCTAAAGTCTGAGGATTATTATTCCTTAGCTTCATGATAAAAACACCCATTGGTTTTACCATCAAATTATTAACATCTCCAGCAGGTACGTGAGTAGTTTCATCAAATGTCATAATCTGAGGATTGGTAAATGTACTTCCTACGTTATTCACGTACTGTACAGTTCCCGGAGAATACTGAACAGCCCAGATGTTATTAATGGCATTACCGTCTGTAACTGTACCACCTTCAACATATCCGATTTTAGATAAATCCAGGTTTGTCAGGAACGGGTTTCCAAATTCATAGATATTCTTTCCGTACGTACCGGCCCAAGGACTTGTAGTATCCTCAAACTGATCATACAGATAAGTATTATATCTCTCGTTGTATTGGTTTTTAGCAGTACCGTTTGGCCCGAAATTAATTCCGTTACCGGCATTGACTAAATTAGCAACCGGTAAAGTGGAAAACGGACTACCATTAACGGTGTACACTCCATTAGCTCCACCAGGAGGAGTACTAAGATCCAAATTATTATTCAGCGATCCCAGCATGTAGTATCCAAAAGGAACAGTGGTGCTTGCAAGCGGTTTAGTCTCACTTACCACAGTGGCATTATTCCAGAATAGAATTTCATTTTTGGAATACCTTGTTCCACTGAAAGTTTTGTTGAGTTCTCCGGAAAGAGATGATAATACTTTACCACTGAAAGGCAGCGCCATCTGCTGATAGAAATTACCTTCCCCGTGTTTAGCATTTCTGTACTCTTTGCTTACAATACCTGTAACGTTACTTTGGGTTAAACCGTCAACGTAAAGCTGACCGTAAGTAGATGTGGCATAGGATGCTGGAGTATTCATTCTTAAAACAATATTTCCACCATCGGTTTTATCTCCACCGGCAGCAGTAATTGTTTTAAAAGCATCTCCGGCTGCACCTACAACCATAACATTTCCGTGCACGTCCAAAAGACCATTATCTCTTGTCTGTACACCTCCACCACTATAAACAAGGGTGCCTTCGCTCACATACATATTAGCATTAGTGTCAACGTGACATAGTACCTGCGCCTGAACAGAGTAACTAATTGCTAAAAGACCTATAGCAAATAAACTTTTTCTCATTGTATAAATTATTTGTGTGTTAATACAATCTTCACCCGCAAAGGTAAGACTTTTTTTTAAAGAAAAAAAAATATTTTATTTATTAACAAAAATATTATCCTCTGTTAATATTATTTCTTTTTCCTCTCCTATTGAAAACATATAGTCTTCTAATACTTTTTCTGTAGTTCCTCTTAAACCTCTGGCTCCCAATCCTTTTTCCATGGTTTCTTCCACAATCTTTTCGATAGCTCCATCCGTAAATACCAGCTTGGTTCCATCCATTTTGAACAGTTCTACAAACTGATTAATGATGGAGTTCTTTGGCTCTTTCATGATCCTTACCATGGTCTCTTTAGTGAGCTTATCGAGATAAGTAATGATAGGAAATCTTCCCAAAAGCTCAGGGATCAATCCGAATGAACGAAGGTCTATTGCATTGATATTCGTCAGTACATACTCGTCCTCATCCACTTTATTAATTTTTTCGGAACTGAATCCTATCGCCTGCTTGTTCATTCTTCTTTCGATGATCTCTTTGATCCCGTCAAAAGCACCTCCTGCTATAAAAAGGATATTCTGGGTATTCACCTGAATGTATTTCTGATCCGGATGCTTTCTTCCTCCCTGAGGCGGAACATTCACAATACTTCCTTCCAGAAGTTTCAGTAATCCCTGCTGCACTCCTTCCCCTGAAACGTCTCTGGTGATACTCGGATTATCTGATTTTCTTGCGATTTTATCTATTTCGTCAATAAAAACAATTCCTCTTTCAGCTTTCTCCACATCATAATCTGCAACCATAAGAAGCCTTGAAAGAATACTTTCCACATCTTCCCCTACATAACCGGCCTCTGTAAGGATGGTAGCATCCACAATGCAGAAGGGAACATTAAGCTCTCTTGCAATGGTTTTGGCCAGAAGAGTTTTTCCGGTACCGGTCTCGCCTATCATGATGATATTTGATTTTTCCAGTTCTACCTCCCTGTTTTCGTCCTGCGCATGAAGCAGTCTTTTATAATGATTGTATACCGCGATCGAAAGTTGCTTTTTAGCCTGATCCTGCCCGATTACGTATTGGTTCAGGAATTCTTTGATCTCTTTCGGTTTTTTAAGTTCGTCTATACTTTCTGCAGGTGAAGATCCTGTTTTTGAAACGCTGTCTTTTACGATAACGTGTGCCTGTTCGATGCAGTTTTCGCAGATAAAGCCGCTTTGCCCGGAAATAAGCATCTGTACTTCATTTCTTTTTCTGCCGCAGAAAGAACATTGGTTTGGATTCATATATATAATAATGTTAAAGAAAATCGTAAAAAATTTCTTTTTTACGATTCTATGCTTTTAAGAATTGATAATTGAGTTTTGGATCTCTTTATATTCTTCGTCTGTTAATTTTAGTCTTTCATTTCTGAAGTTCATGTCTTCCATCTTGTTTAAGGGAATCAGATGGATGTGGGCATGAGGTACTTCAAGTCCTACAACAGCTACTCCCACTCTTACGCAGGGTACTGCATTCTTAACCTTTTTGGCAACCTGCCGGGCAAATCCCCAAAGGTTTTTATACTCTTCACTTTCCAGATCAAAGATCAGGTCAACTTCTTTTTTAGGAATAACCAGGGTATGTCCTTTCACCAGAGGCATTGCATCAAGGAATGCTATAAAATGATCATCCTCTGCAATTTTGTAGGAGGGAATTTCGCCATTGATGATTTTTGTAAATATACTGCTCATTTTTTTAGAACTTAGAGGTTAGATATCAGAAGTTAGCAATGAAGAAATTTCAGATTACAGGGTAATATCCAATACTTCAAAAGACAGTTTGTTTCCGTTAGGCAGAGTGATATCTGCGGTTTCGCCGATTACTTTTCCAAGCAATCCTTTTGCAATAGGTGTGTTTACGGAAATTTTTCCTGTTTTAAGGTCACTTTCATTATCCGGCACCAAAGTAAACACCTGCTCCTGATTGGTAGCGTTGTTCTTAAGTTTTACGGTAGTAAGGATTGAAACCTTTGAAGTATCTAATTGACTTTCATCTATAATCTTAGAATTTGCGATAGCATCCTTAAGCTTGGAAATTCTCATTTCAAGCATCCCCTGGGCTTCTTTAGCAGCATCATATTCAGCATTTTCAGATAAATCCCCTTTATCTCTCGCTTCTGCAATCTGCTGGGTAATTTTGGGTCTTTCCACAGTTTCCAACTGTTCCAGCTCAGCTTTCATTTTCTCTTGTCCCACCTTTGTTACATAGCTTGCCATAATTTTCAAAATTTAGTTTTGGTATAAAAAAATAATCCGACATTTGCCGGACAATGTTTTGCGTATTTAAATCGTTTAACTTTTACAAATATATAAAAATTTAAATTGAAATGAAAAAAACTTTTTCAATCCTTTCTATTTTAATATTACTGATTTTCAGTAATTTAACTATAAACTCATGCGGAAGCAGGGAAGACACCGTTAACTGTTTTCCAAGCAATCCCATCAATGTAACTTTAAATCTGAACCTGCCGGCTTATTACGACCTCACCTATGATGGAGGCTGGATTTATGTGAACGAGCAGCAGTCCGGGACCAGAGGCCTGATTGTAGTACGTGTGGGAGAAAACTTCAAAGCCTACGACAGAAATGCACCCCATATCTGCCCCGACTCCAATACCACTCTTGAAGTGAAAGATAACATCAGCATTCTATGCCCAAAAGACAATACAAGATGGATCCTGAGAACAGGACAGCCGGAATCAGGTGCCGCCACTTCCCTTCCGCCTAAAACATATCCTAACAATTATGATCCCGCTACTAAAACCTTAAATATTTATTTCTAATGAAAATAGTTATCCAGAGAGTTTCTGAGGCCAGTGTAAAGGTAGACGGAAAGATTGTGGGAGAGATCGGGAAAGGACTGATGCTCCTGACAGGAATTGATGAAAACGACGAAAAAGCGGATGCAGACTGGCTGGTTCAGAAAGTTTTAAATCTCAGGATATTCGGGGATGAAGATGACAAGCTGAACCTTTCTGTAAAAGATATTTCAGGAGAAATCCTGTGCATCAGTCAGTTTACCCTGATTGCAGATTATAAGAAGGGCAACCGCCCCTCTTTCATCAAAGCCGCAAAACCGGATAAGGCCATCCCTCTTTTTGATTATTTTAAGGCAGAACTCGCCAAATCAGGATTAAAAACAGAAAGCGGAATTTTCGGAGCCGACATGAAAGTATCCCTGATTAATGACGGCCCTGTCACCATCGTTATGGATTCAATCACCAAGAGCTAAAAACCGGCGGAATAGGAAAACAGGCGTATTATCGTTGCATATACAGCTTCAATCCTCATCATGGAGTTATTGTAAGCTCTAACCGTTATAGCTTTGCGGGATACTATACAGGAATATGAACGTGGAAACTATTGAAATAAAAGCCTATTCTTTTCAGTTTTAATTTCAATAGCGTGAACTTTAGAAAATAATTTTTCGATATTTTTTATCGAACCTGAATAATTTTCAGTGTTTTTAAATAACGTATTGATTTTAATCATTAATTTAATTTCACAAAATTATTATTTGAATTTATTTTATCAATATTATCATTAAAAATCATTTACAATTAACAATCTGACAAACAAATAAATTTATTTTTTTCTCTTTGATTATTATTTCCCATTAAAATGATATATTTGGTTACCAACCAACTAAAATATATTATGAGAACAAAAATCAGACTTTTTACTGTATTACTTGTTTTAAGCTTTTCTGTTTCTTTTGCTCAGAAAACAGAGCAGCAAAGTTCTAACATTTACATCTGTTTTTCAAAAAAAATTAATTCTGAAAAGGCAGCCCTCAACAACAATGCGGAACTGGCAGCGTTCGTGAAAACCAACGGGATTTCGTTTATCAATGATCTTGGTTTTACAGACCAAAAGCTTGAAGAAATGATCAAAAGCAGCAAAGCTATTGGCAATTCCGGAGAATCTGTTGAAAAACTGAAACGTATTTTCAGGGTTAATCTTCCTTCTCAAAGCATCGAAGAAACAGAAAAACTGGCCCGTATCCTTGAAAGGTTTCCGGAAGTGGAATACGTTTCCGTAATGAGCAGCACGCCTGTTGAACCTCCTTTCGTTAAAGCCTTTGTAACAACTCCTGATCTGGAAAGTTTACAGACTTACCTTAACGACAACCCTGGAATCAATGCCAAATATGCATGGTCCAGAGGTATTACCGGTCAAAACATCCGTATCCGTGATGTGGAATACGGCTTCTACAAGACCCACGAAATGCTTTCCAATCAAAGTTCTATCCAGCTGGAACCGGGATACAGCCCAAATGCGGGACTTGCCAACAATAACTACCGTGATCACGGGACTGCTGTGGTAAGTATTTTAGGCTCTGTAAAAGACAATATCGGGCTTTCCGGTGGTGCCTACAGTGCTTCGGAAATCAAAGGATATATGGAATGGACTACCGTTGGATACAACAGAGCTTCCGCAGTAAGCAGATCCATCAATGCCTCCCAGGCAGGCGACATTATTCTGTACGAGATGCAGACAGGAGGAAAAGACGGCCAGTACTGCCCTGCTGAATATGACAGCGTGATCTGGGACTTAACCAAAGCAGCCACTGATTCAGGAATCATCATTATTGCAGCCGCCGGAAACGGAAACCAAAACCTGGATGATCCTTTCTATGCGTCCTACAGGGCAAGAGGAAACAGCGGTGCCATCATTGTAGGAGCCGGATCTCCCAACACAACACACTCTAAACTGAGCTTCAGCACTTACGGAAACAGGGTGGATGTACAAGGCTGGGGAAGCAGCGTACTTGCTGCCGGATATGGTTCGTACCAGAAATATGACAACGATAACAACAGAACATACACTTATTTCAGCGGAACAAGCTCGGCGACTCCTGTAGTTGCATCTGCAGCCACGTTGATTCAGTCTTACTACAAGCAGAATACAGGTCAGTATCTGACACCTGCAGCGATGAAAAATCTCCTGATCTCTACGGGAATTCCTCAGGGCGGTACAGTAACCGGTCAGAAAATAGGCCCTCTTCCCAATGTAAAGAATGCCATATTACAGCTGGAAAGCAGTATGTTCCTGAAAGCTGAAAAATCTGAAACCCCGCTTCCTCTGGAAATTAAGATCTATCCAAATCCTTCAACCGAATACATTACCATTCAAAATGATGAAGATAAAAAAATGGATTTTGAAATAATCAATATGCAGGGAAGAACCATCAGAAAAGGAACCGCTTTATCTAATGAAAAGATCAATATCTCAGATCTTCTTTCAGGCCAGTATATCATCAATATTACTGAAGGGCAAAGAAGAGTGGTTGAAAAATTCACCAAATTATAAGGTCAGGTCTTTAATAGAAATACCAGGGCAGTTCATTTTGGACTGCCTCTTTTGATACAGCACACTCAACACATGAGAAAAAACATCCGTATCTTGTGTTCTTTAATTTAATGAATCATGAGTGGAGAAAAAGATCTGCAAAAGCTTTTAAAAAGTATGAAACCTCAGCATCATAGCGGTGATTATGTTTTTTGTACCCTCAAAACAATGGATAACTTACCGCTGGACCATATTGAAATGTTCTTCCGGGAAGAGGAAGGGCTCACTGTAATTCTAAAAAAAGAGCATGCAGACCTATTCAATCTTGAATATTCTGTTGTGATGGCCTGGATTACACTCACCGTACATTCTTCACTGGAAGCAGTAGGCTTAACCGCTGCTTTTTCAACAGCCCTTTCCGAAAACGGGATAAGCTGTAATGTAGTAGCTGCCTATTTCCATGACCATATTTTCGTCAATAAAAATGATGTGGAAAAAGCGATGAAAGTGCTGACCCGATTATCAGAATAATATTTCCTGTGTGGATGCTAAAATAAATTGCGGGGGCGGCCTTTTCAAGGCCGCCCCCGCGGTTTTTATAATAAGCTATTCAAAATTAGTTTGCAGGAACACTGTTGAAATTAAGTGCTATCTTAAGGTTCATATCCGAGCTGGTCTGGTTTTTAAGCTCGTAAACTGTTCTTACCGTAAGTCCTGAGCTTTTTACCACCTCATCAAGATATCCGGTATCATTCAGGTCAAGGTTCAGGCTGGAAGAATCTGTTGTGATGTTGGATCGGGATGCAACAAGCCTTTCACCTGTTCCGCTGGATGAAACATAGACTTTCACCGATTTAATGGCGCTTAAATTCCCTCCTGAAGGAGAAACTACAGAAATTTTGGCATCGGAAATCCTTACGTCTTTAATCTTTGCATTATTGTTCCCCCCGAACCAGGTCTGCACATTGGTCGCGGTAGATGTAGAAGAAACTTCTTTGTCTGCCGGCACTCCTGTAGACACCAGAACACTGGCCGTGTATGGGAATGTATTCTGAACAAGCGACTGTACTGTTCCACAGCTTACTACTACTGCCGAAACTGCCGCTCCTATTAAAAATATATTTTTCATAACTTTTAAACTTTAGGAATGAGTTTGCAGAAACTGTACCAAATCGGTCAAACTTATTCTACACTTACATTAAAATTCCCTTTGGTATTTCCGGAGGCCATATTACTTTTCCCGATGATGAGCCATACTTCTCCGGTTCCTTTGGTTTCGTAGGTAATTTCCCTTCCGAAAGGGCCGTCATAATCTCCGTTGGGAAGTTTTATCTGGTTGAATCTGATATTAAAATCTTTTTCATTGGTGGAAATACTGGCCTTAATATTAGACTTGTCATAATGGGTCAGTTTTAGAATCAGTTCCTGGCCGTCTTTTGTAAATTCTTCACCCAGGGTAAACGGTAGCTGGGATGCATCGGCTGTTCTGATGATCTGTCCGTTTTTCTCCGTTCTCATCACTCCTTTCCTTAGCACTTGTTTCGTGACAGGAGCATTGTTAATAATTGAATCTTTTTTTCTGAGCTCAGCAGAATCTGCATGGGCTGAAGTATCCGGCATTTCCGTAACAGCAGCGGAATCTTTGATCGGTGATTCTGTTATATTCGGTTCTTTTTTACATGAAATAATAATCAATGGAATTAACAATAAGGACTTTTTCATAATAACTAATCTTTTAATGTTTCATAGTAAAGAATTTTGGAAAGGAAAGGTTTGGCTTTTTCTGCTTTTGCTTTATCCAGCACTTTGTTTTTAAGCTGCGGGTCATTTTTTTCCGCTGCATATTTCAGCAGATCTCTTTCACTGAAGTTAACCTGTTCCAGGTGGTAGGCCACTGCAAAATCTTTACGTTTCATATTCTGGGAGGTGATTATTCCTCCCCAGTTGATATAACTACAAGCCAAAATTGTTCCATAAAAATACCAGGTCATCCTGTTGAACAGAAATGCATTTCTTTTTCTCATCTGTATTTTTATAAAAGTAAGGGCCAGCCCTACCAGAGACAGAAGGAGAAACGCAAACACGCCCAGTCTCTTGTACGTTACACCATAACTGATGATGTATTCGTAGTTTTTCAGGGCAGCGGAAATTACAAGAACCGCATTGAGGATGATCCATATTTTCGCCAGCATTTTCATCAGCTTTGCTTTCGGATCAAAATTAAATCCGGATTTGAAATAAAACATAATAACCAATACTGCCATCACAATAGACAGGATGACGGCATTCACCCTTTCGTGGGTTTCCTCAGAAAGCTGAACTGGAGTTTTTGAAACTTCATAAAACTGTTCATAATTGTAAGTGATAATGAAAAATACGAGTAGAATATTCAGGCAGAAGAAAGAAATTACCCCGCTGGTTCGTTCTGCATCAAGATCAAGGAAAGAATAGGTGGCTTTCTGGATCTTACTTCCTTCACGAAAATCATCATCCAGCAAATGATTCTTTTTATAGATAAACCGCTCTACGGCATAATTCCAGTAATTGAATGCAATGAAAAACCCCAGAACGGAAAGACACAGTACCTGCCAAAGGTTGATATCCAGTTCATAATCCCGGAAAACAGCCGCAAAATGATCGCTTCCTGCAGAATAAATTCCAAAAAATACAGAGATAAACACCAGAGGAATAATAATGAATGCCAGTGTTTTCTGCCATACTCCGGAGATATTTCTCTTCGGCAGCCATTCGTCAAAACTGAAAAACCGGAAAACAGACGTGAAGCTGTTGATTATAAAAACCGGAATCAGGAAAAGTATTTTCAGCCTCCTGTTTTTTGAGCGGTAGCCCAGCAGAAGAATGGAACTTACAACCGCCAGGAGGGAAGGAAAATCCCTGTACCAGATAAACGCAAGAGCAGACAGGATATTGGTAACAAAAAGTATCAGAAAAGTTCTGGTCCTGTTTTTTTCAGGTGTTTTGTACAAAGTCAGCAATGCATAGATGATGCTCAGGATTCCCAGATTCAGTCCCATATCCTGGTCATAGAATACAATGACAAATAAGGCGGCTGTAAGGAATATATAGTGATGTGTTTTCATGACATTTAAAATTGAAAGATTAAAAAATTAAAAGATTGAAAGATTGAGACCTTCAAACAAAATTTACGGGTCAAGAAGGAAGACAATATACAGATAGAGCATGGTGACGGGAATATTAACCAGCAGAAGCAGTACGGAATTTCCGGAAGCTTTTTTATCCGGGAGACCATTTAAAAATTCTATAAGCTCATATAAAAGGATAAGCATATTTACAACCGCTGCAATAATCACAAAATAGAACCCGAGTATGAGAAGGATATCCGCTCCCGTGATCAGATAAGTGATTAAAAGCAATGTGCCTGATAAAAACGAGATCAGAAAAGTGTTCCGTCCCAGACTGGTATACTTTACTTTCTTCATCATCTGTTATTAATACAATACGGTTGTTTCTTTCTGCCTGATATAGTCATTCAGATGGTCGAAATTCTGCCATAGCAGGCTTTCAAAGTCCCAGTGATAAAAAGGTCGCATATTTTGTCCCTTTCTGTATGCTTTCATGTAGAGCTTGAGATATTCGGGAAGGATAAGGGTTCCCAATACTACCGCTGCCATAAGATGGGCATTGAGTTTTCCGTTTCCCAACAGAAGATACTGCATGGCGATCTCATCTTCAAACTGTGTTCCGCATCCGGTAATCAGGTGGTGGACGTCGTGGTTTTCCATTTTGGGAATCATAGAGAATCCATGTTTTTTATAAAACTCTCCCAGCTTTCTTCCCAAGGAGTCTTCTTTGAACTGCAGGAGTTGCTCTTCATTAAACTGCCACTGTCTTTTCTTCTTTTTAAAATATTTCCTGTAGAGCTTCTGGGTTTTATTATAAACAAATAACAGGAAGCGAACGCGTATTTTTTTCATAATATATTATTTAGGATATTAAACTCATTCCTATTACAGCATAAATATATGCTATCGGAATATTGATCATCAGTATACCAATTGCTCTAAGACAGGTCCTAAGTTTAGATTGGCTGGCAATTCCATAAGTTAATAACCCAATCACCAGAAGCAGATTAACTATAGTCCCGAAAATTAAGAGCAAGTACCCTCCAATAGCAAAGCTGTCACTTCCGGTTATCAGGTAACCAAAAAGGCATATATTGCCCAGCACAAAGAATAGCCAGAATACGTATTTTACAAAGGTTATAATTTCAAGATCTTTCATAGATGATTAAGCTTTCGTTAATGTAAAGACTGTAATTTCCGGGCGCACCATGAACCTCACCTGTAATGAGTGGCCGATAGCCCTGTTGATATAGAGGAATCTTCCGTCCTGCAGATCAATTTCTCCTGATATGTATTTTTTATTGTCAACGGGAAGAACAGGTGTGATAATTCCCGGAATCCGGCATTGCCCGCCATGGGTATGCCCGCTTAAGATCCATCCTTTATAACCGTTCCAGATATCCCTGTCGCAGGCATCCGGGTTATGACAGAGGACTATATTGGCCTTAGCAGGATCATAGGTCTTCATCACTTCTGACGGATAGAAATTGGGCGACCACAGGTCTTCAAAGCCTATAAAATTCAACCCATGAATTTCCTGTCTGGTGTTTTTAAGCAAATGAATTCCAAAATTTTCAAGGGTATCACCTACTTTTTCAGCACATGAGAGGTCTTCCCAGTTTTGTCCGTAGTCGTGATTTCCTAAAATTCCTAAAGTCGCCAGCTTTCCATAAACGGCACGCTGCATTACTTTTTTCAGATCTTTCTGGTCCTGTTCGTTTCCGTGATTCACAAAATCTCCGGTGTACACTACAAAATCAGGATTGAATTGCTGAGCCTTCTGAAAGGAATCAATTAGAAAATTCCAATCGAAACGGTCTCCTACATGAAGATCTGAGATCTGCATCAGTATCTTTCCTTCCAATGCAGCCGGCAGGTTTTTTATGGGAAGCTTTTTTTGGACAAATTCTACCCAGAACGGCTCTACCTGCCACGAATACAGGGCCGGGAATGAACCCAACACGGAAAGCTGCATCAGCCTTTTTATAAATGTTTTCCTGGTCATCATTGATTATCAGTATTTAGCTTCCGGCAAACGGACTTCCTAAAATTCCTACGGCCAGTTCAATCCAGGTGAGCATCAATACCAGCAGAATGAAAATACAGATCAGGATTCTCCAGCTTTGCTTTTTAACGGTACCTCTTACCAGATTGATGAAAAAAGCAGTGGTGAACAGCAGAATTCCTGCAATCAGAAAGTCTGAAGGTGACCAATTGACCTCGCTGGATACGATGTTTCCCAATAATGAAATAGCCAATACAACTAATGGTAAGGCGTAGATCGTGAATGTTTTTTGTTTTTGTGTCATCATTTTTTTTAATTTTTAAATTATAAAGTACTTTGCATTTCAAAGTTAATTTTCAAAAAAATATAGGATTTATCGTCCCAATAATTTTTCCAGTGCGTCCAGATGTTCATTAAAGGCCTGTCTTCCGTGCTGGGTAACCCTGTAGGATGTTTTCGGTTTTTTGCCGACAAATTCTTTTCTCACTTCAATATATTCTGCTTTTTCCAACGCATTACTATGGCTGGCCAGGTTGCCGTCTGTAATGTCCAGGAGGTTTTTCATTTCAGAAAAATCAACCCAGTCGTTGACCATAAGAACGGACATGATCCCCAGTCTTACTCGGCTTTCGAATTCTTTATTGAGTTGATTTATTTTAATCATAATAATGTACTGGTACAGGGTTTTGAAGCTGCTCCAAAAATCCTGCAAATTTAATATTTATTTATATTTTTTATGCATGATCAGTCCGTAAACAATATGCAAAACTCCGAAACCGATGGTCCAGAACAACAGACCCCAGCCTAAAAAGAACAGGGAAATAAGTCCTAATATAATCTGGCAGTACCCTAAATATTTAATATCCGTCAAAGTATATCTTTCTGCATTCACCAGAGCAATACCATAAAAAATCAGGGTAGCGGGAGCGATCCATACAAAAAGATGATGAAAAAGAAGCGCCAGGCAGAAAATACCTCCGGTTACCAATGGAACGGAAAATGTGATAAGCAGGCGTTTCGTGGTAGAATCCCAGATCTTCAGTCCTTTCTTTTTACTTTTATTGGCGGTAAAAATATAGCCGCTCAAAACAGCTGTAAACAAAATTACAATTCCGGTAAGTATAAGCTCTCTCACTAATGCAGGACTGAAAAAGTTTCTGCTTCCGTCAAAATAATCAATCCCCTCACGCTGGAAAATAAAATATACATATCCGGCGCCAATTAAAGCTGCTAGACCGGCAAAAACCCCGGAAAGTCCGCTCAATGAAATAAATCTGGAAGAACGCTCCATCATGGAACGGATATGAGATAAGTCTTCGTGATAGTTTTTCGAATCCATAAAAAGAACTTTGAATTACAAAGTTATAATTAATTTTTAATTAGCCAAATTTTTTAAAAAAATTTTATAGTATTGTAACAATTTCAATCTTAAATTTTTGGCTTCTACCGATTGATCCAAGAAAAAACCGCTGAATAAATCAGCGGTTTCCGACTTTATTTATCCTGAATTACTTTACTCTTAATCTCTCTTTAATAGATTCAATATTTTTCTTTGCAGAATCTTCAAGGATCAGGCTGGCACTCATGTGGATTCTTGCCGGCATCAGTTCATTAAAATGATCTGTTCCTTCCCACGATACTTTCTTGATCAGAGCCAAAGCATCGCTGCTTCTGGAAGCCAGTGTCTGCATGAACTTTTCCAATTTGGAATCCATTTCCTGAATATTTTCGGATACGGAATGATATACATTATGCTGTTCCGCCCACTCAGCCGATCTGAAGTCTGCATCAATAGCCATCGCTGAAAACTGTGATTTCCCGATTTTTCTTTCCACATAAGGTCCGATCACAAATGGACCTATTCCCAAATTGATTTCCGTTAATGCCAAAGCTGAGTCTTTTGTAGCAAAGCAGTAATCTGCACCGCAGGCAATTCCTACTCCACCACCGGTTGTTTTTCCCTGAACTCTTACTACGACAATTTTTCCGCAGTTTCTCATGGCATTCAGAACTTTTGCAAAACCTCCGAAGAATTTTGTAGAAGCCTCCAGTTCTTCAATAGCCAGAAGCTCATCAAAACTAGCTCCTGCACAGAATGCTTTCTCGCCTTCGCTTTTTACAAGAATGGCTTTCACTTCTTCTTTAGCCCCTTCATCTAAAATGGTCTGGGCCAGTTTTTCTAAAATGGCGCCCGGAAGTGAGTTGCTTTTCGGGGTTCCGAATGTAATTTCGGCGATGTTGTTTTTAATTTCTGATGCTACAAATTCGTTCATTTTTTATTTCAATTGGATTCTTACAAAAATACTAAATACCGCCTTTCCGGAGAAATTATCAGACATAAATTACTGATTAAACCTAACTCACAGAATAATGGCACGGAACACTCTTTAAATCCGCTACAGTTCCCGGAAGCTGTCACCCGTTACGTATAAATACGGACTTCCCAATTTGGTATTTTCTACTCTAGCAGCGCTTTTTTATATATCGTTCCTTTGGCTTATAAAACTAAATAACCACCGGCGGAATCCGAAAAGCCAAAAGAGAGTAGGAAAATTTAAAACTGAAAAAAATAATATCATGGAAGAAATGATCGGAGTAATCAAGTTATTTGCAGGAAACTTTCCACCAAGAGGTTTCTTATACTGCAACGGAGCCATTTTGAGCATCGCACAAAATCAGGCATTATTCTCAATTTTAGGAACCACGTACGGAGGCGACGGGATCACAACATTTGCGCTGCCTAACCTGAACGGACGCTGCCCGATAGGACAGGGAAATTCTAATACGGGAAAATCCTATCAGTTGGGAGAAATGGCAGGAACTCCTGAAAATACGCTTTTATCATCAAACTTACCAAGTTTTGCCAGCTCAATGAGAGTATCCAGATCAAATGCCAATTCTACATCTCCGTCAGCAAGCACTTCAATTGCCGTAACCGGAACACCGAACGGAAGAGATTTTGATGCCGTTCCAAGCTATGTAGATGGTGATCCTGATACCGTGATCAACCCAAAATCAGTAATGTTTATCGGGCAGAACATACCTGTAAACAACATGTCTCCGTACTTAGCAATGAACTTCATCATCTGCGTAGAGGGAATTTATCCTTCAAGATCATAATGTATACTAAAATATTCTAACATAAAAAACGAACTATCATGGAAGAAATATTAGGTACAATTAAATTATTTGCAGGAAACTTTGCACCTAAGGGGTATATGTTTTGTAATGGTGCCATCCTGAGCATTGCAAGTAATACCGCCCTTTTTTCCCTTTTGGGAACCTACTACGGAGGGAACGGGCAAACGACATTTGCATTACCCAATCTGACAGGGCGTTCCCCTATCGGAGTTGGAAATTCAACGACAGGACAAAACTACATTTTGGGACAGGCAGGGGGATCACCACAGAATACACTTATTTTATCCAACCTACCATCTATTGCGAGCCAGTTAAAAGTTTCTAAAAACAATGCCAATTCTACAAGCCCTTCTGCAACTACCTCTTTAGCTGTTACGGGCATCCCGAACGGAAGAGATTTTACTGCGATTCCAAGCTATGTAGATGGTGATCCTGATACTATTATTAACATACAATCTGCCATGTTTATCGGTCAGAACCTGCCCGTTAATAACATGTCTCCTTATTTGGGACTCAATTACATTATTTGTGTTGCGGGAATTTATCCTTCAAGACCATAACCTTAAAACCTTAAAATTTAAAAACATGAAAAGCACTACTTTTTTATTAATCTGTAGTCTGCTCATCTCAACTTTTTCCTTTGCGCAGACGAGTACAGAAGTATTCGAAACAGAATCGGCCGGAAGCACAAGCTTTACCGATAACGGAGTAATTTTCAGGATTATCTCACATAATGCACCTGGTTCTCTTTTCGATATCGGGAATTTTGCCAATACAGGATGGAGCGGTACAGGAAATGACAATAGATATATAGATAACACAGGTACAGCAACACTGGCCAATGCCAATGTATCTTTCAGTGTAAAAACCACTTCAAATTTATTTAAAGTGAATAGATTCTGGGTGTTTCTGGCGAATCATCTTGTGAACCAGAATTCTACCGGTACTCTTACCATTACAGGAAAGTTAAGCGGAGTAACCAAGTTTACACAGACTAAAACTACAGGTTTTGCAACAAGTCTGGGTACTACAAACGGATATACTTTAATTGATCTTACTAACCTGAATGGCCAGAATTATTCGAATATTGTTCTTGATGAACTTCGGATAACTATTGGAGGAGATTATCGCTATATTGGTTTTGATGCTTTCACCTGGGTAAAAGATTCAGGCCTAGTAGTACTTGCCACGAACGAAACTACCTCTTCACAAAAAGGCATGAGCATTTATCCTAACCCTACCAGCGGCCCTCTTACGGTTAAAACGGAAGACAACGCAAAAGCTGAAATCTACAGCCAGGACGGCAAACTGCTGAGAAACCTTGATATGAAGAAAGGAACCAATGAAACTGATATTTCAGAACTTCCTAATGGTGTTTATATTCTTAAAACCCCATCAGAATCTTCCAAGATTATTAAAAAATAACTTTTTCATCAATGATTTGTGTCATCGAATGATTCTAATGCATAAATGATAATCCCCTTGCTGAAGGGGATTTTTTATTTTTTTAATGCCAGAATATATTTATCAATATATAACTGCTTTTCTTTTGATTTGTACTGCTGAATATATCTCGGATGCTCAAGGACGGTCATGCTGTCAAACAAATGAGCTTCTTTATTCAGTACTGAAATAAATTCTGCGTTCTTTTTTCCGAGAACAAAGACTTCTGAAGTATCAAGATCAAGGCTAATATGTTTTCTGAGCGATTCGATCATAAAATCTTTTACCGCTTCAAACAGTTTTTTATCATCGTAATAATTGGCATTCAGCCAGCCTGTCTTCGTTTTTCTGACAATAGCCAGGGGAAAAGGTGAATTAATATAAACATCGTGATAAAACTCTTCTGCTCCGCCATATTCAGCAATCATATCATACATAAAAACCGAGGAAATTTCATGGGTCCGGGCAGACTGCATTTTGATCCCGCATACACTTTCCAGCCTTTTGGTATCAGTAAACGGAACACCCGTAACTCCTGCTCCATGCCGGCTGGGATTGATTCCTATGATAAACTTCCTGCGGTTGTGATCGTTATAATATTTATGATAAAATTCTTCCATTACGACCATTGTTTCAGGATTATCATGGTACGGGTTGAGTACCTCAAAACCCTCAGGAAGACTTCCTGAAAACTTCAGATTGGTATTGAATTCTATGGCTTTATCGGCAAATGTTTTCATATTTTGGGGTCAAGAAGATAGAAGACAAAACAACATATTCTCTTAACAATTTGTCTTTTTGTTTCTAATTATTCATCGTCTTCATCATCGGATAATGCCAGCTCAATATCAATAAACTGGATATACAATCCGCAAATTCTATCTTTTTCGTCATAGGCGAAATAGACAGGATACCCTCCGTCGCCAAAACCACTTGCAAACATTGGAATATGATAATCCGTATAGGGAACCACCCAGTTGATCCAATCTCCGAGCTCTCTCTGGTTTTTTGGATTCTCCTGATAACTTTTTGCAAACTGATCTGCAAAATAGTCATCATAAATATTTTCTACATTGGTGTCCGTCAAAAATTGATCAAAATAAGGCAGAACTGCTGCATCGATAATACAGCCCAATCCGGCATCCACCATGAATCCGAAATAATCCCCCTCATTGAGCCCTTCAAGGTTTTCTATTCCAATCAGAGCTTCCCTGTACAGAACAGGCTTTTCCTGAGTAAATTCAACCTTAACAGCAGCATACCGGTCACCCCACTCTTCTGATTTTACAACAGCGATCTTTACCGGAAAATCTCCTTTCGGAGCATCAACGAAATAAGGCTTTTCTCCTGTATTTAAAAAAACCAGCGGATCTCTTACAATCACTTTTCCGGTAGGTAGGGAAACATTTCCGATGTCCATCACTTCCATTTTCTGCTCCAGAATTTCATCCAGAGTAAAATACGTTTCCAAATCTACAGGGCAGAGAAGGATATCTTTTACCTTTTCCCACTGTTGCATCCAGCTTGCATCCATTATTTTATTTTATTTTATGATTGGTTTAAAGCCTAAAAGTACTATTTATTTAGAGTAAATCAAACGCTGCCTATTTTAAAAACTTAACTAATATTCCGGTAATAACTCAAACTCTTCATCAAAATCTAGAGGCGGTTTATGTGATTCAATAAAATTTTCTCTGTTATCAAATAATTCAAAAACTTCATCTCTTTTCAATAAGGTTTTCTCACTGTTCAAAATTGTTTGATAAGAGGAATAACTATATTCTGAATATCTACAGTTCTTAAAATGACTTTGCGGATTTCTATGAATATAAATCACCGCATTAATTAAATAGGTTTCCGATGTAATTAATTTTCTTTTAAATGGAGATTCAATAAGAGCCCCATGCCTTTTATTTTCTTTATTAAAAGCCTGGGAATAGGAATTGAAAATTCGGGCAAACTGTTTTGAGAAAATGTTCTGAGGAGAATGAAGACCTGTTTGCGGAGCCTTGTCAAGGTTTAAAACCTTGACAAGGCTCTCCAGTTCAAAATCAGATTTTATTCTAACCAAAAGATGAAAATGGTTGGGCATCAGGCAATAGGCATATACATCACAAACGGGAGTAAGGTGTTGAAATATTTTATTGAGAAAGAACGAATAATTCCGATCCGATTTAAAAATATTTTCTCCGTTGATTCCACGATTATAGATATGATAAAAATGGTCTGTTTCTATGGGAGTTGTCCTGCTGTCTGTCATCTTGCTTTGTGTTTTTGGTTAACTAAAAATCCCTTCCGGTAAAAAACCAAAAGGGATGATAAATTTATATTTTATTCTGAATTAAATCAATCCAAACTGTTCAAAATGATGGGTGAAATGTTTTTTGTGCATTAGTTCCCACATTTCTTTATTCAGTTTTCCGAATACAAAGTTCATATGCTCTGCCTGCGGATTCTCTTTGTAATAAATTGAATATCTTTTGAGGGTATCGAGGAAAGACTGTTTGGCTGCTTCAAGATTTTTGTGCTTTAATTCCAGCAAAGATTCATCTTCAGCAAGGAATGGAGCCGGGAAATCTTTCGGCATTTTTCTGTGGTTGTACAGGGAATCCTGCCACTTTTCCAACTGCTCTTCCGGGGTGAAACATTTATCTGCTTCCGGCTCGCCCAGACTTACCAGAACTCCGTGCTCCAGGTGCTCAATCATTTGCTGAGGAGACATTTTACCCCAGCTTGAAGATGTACTTTCTGTTAAGCCATTCAGTATTTTCTGAACATTTTTCACATTCAGATCAATGAAAGGTGAATGTTTGGCCACCAGCGTTAAGATAGTTGCCACACAAACGATTTCATCTCTTTGGTTAACGACCTCAACCAGCCATTTTACAACGCCGGAAGGAATATTTCTTCCTTTTACTCCTCTGTTGATCTTTTCTTTCGCTGTTAAATACACCGTAATAGTATCTCCTGCGTAAACCGGCTTAAAGAATGAACAGTTTTCCAGTCCGTAATTTGCGATAACCGGTCCTTTTTTACCGGAAACAAATAATCCCGCAGCGGCTGAAAGGATGAAGTATCCGTGTGCCACCGTTTTATCGAAAATAGTTCCCGTTAAGCTGGTAGCATCGGTATGGGCATAGAAATGATCCCAGGAAACATTGGAGAAATTAACGATATCTGCATCTGTAACCGTTCTTCCTGCTGTTTCCAATGAATCTCCGATTTCAACTTCCTCGAAATATTTTTGGAACGGGTGCTTATCCGAGAATTTTTTCTCAGCACCCTGCTGATAAATCTTTGTAATAGCTTTCAAAACATCCGGTGAACCCTGAATAGCCGTTTTCTGAAGGAAGAAATGAAGGCCATTCAGTCCGCCCATTTCCTCACCTCCGCCTGCTCTTCCGGGACCTCCGTGCATTAGTGTAGGCAGCGGTGAACCGTGACCCGTGCTTTCTTTGGCATTATCCCTGTTCAGAACGAAAATTCTTCCGTGCTGGGAAGCCATTTTCCATGAAGTTTCTGCAATGAAGTTTTCGTCGTGGGAAACAATAGATCCTACGAGACTTCCTTTTCCTCTTTTAGCCAGAGCTGCCGCTTCTTCAGCGTCTTTGTAAGGCATCAATGTAGAAACAGGTCCGAACGCTTCTACGTCGTGAGAGATATTTTTTTCGAAAGGTCTGTCATTCAGGAATAATTTAGGACTCATAAATGCTCCGTTATCATAGTCTGCATCTACAAGATCATGTTTTCCGTCATACACCAGTTCGGTTTCTGCTTTTAAAATATTTACTTTTCTTACGACCTCATCGTATTGCTGCTTTCCAACCAGAGATCCCATTCTGGTTTCCCTGCTCAACGGATTCCCGATTTTGGTCTGGTCCAAAGCTTTGGATAAAGCATTCTGAACATCACCAACCAGGTGCTCAGGAACAATAATTCTTCTGATCGCCGTACATTTCTGTCCGGCCTTGGTGGTCATTTCGTTTCGAACTTCTTTGATGAAGAGATCGAATTCGGGAGTCCCCGGTTTAGCATCCAGGCCGAGGATAGAACAGTTGAGTGAATCTGCTTCCATATTGAAACGTACTGCATTTCCGGCCACTGACGGCAGAGATTTTAATTTTCTTCCTGTAGTGGCAGAACCTGTAAACAATACGGAATCTCCATCCTTAACATAATCCAGAATATTTCCCGGCTCACCACAAACCAGCTGAAGGGCTCCCTCAGGAAGCACCCCACTTTCAATCATGTCCTGGAAAACGGCATTGGTAAGATAAGACCCGAACGGAGACGGCTTTACAATAGAAGGAACTCCCGCCAACAATGACGTTGACAGTTTTTCCAACATTCCCCAAACCGGGAAGTTGTAGGCATTGATCTGTACGGAAACCCCTTCGCTTGGGGTCAGGATATGAGTTCCCAGGAAGGTCCCGTTAGCAGAGATTTTCTGAGTTTCTCCGTCTACCCAGAACGGGGTATTCGGAAGCATTCGTTTTGCTAGTCCGGAATAGGTAAAGAAGGTACCGAAACCTCCTTCAATGTCTACCCAGGAATCTGCATGAGTAGCTCCTGTTTTATATGATAGTTCGTAATATTTTTTCTTTCTTTCCAAAAGGTACAATGCTACTTTTTTCAGCATTTCCCCTCTGTCGTAGAATGTCATCGAGGAAAGGTTTTTGTAACCTATCGTTCTCCCGTAGTCCAGTGCCTGTTCAAAATTCAGACCTTCCGTATCAGAAATGGCAACCGGCTCTCCGTTTACAGCATTGTACAAAGGAATTCCGTTTCCGGTACCTTCTACCCATTCTCCGTAGATATAGTTTTTTAGTTTTTCCATATTACTTAGTTTAACAATGTATCAATTTAACAGTTTACCAATTATTGTTACACTGATACATTTTCAGATTGTTACATTTTTTTTATTTAGGTTCTTTATAGGGAAACAGTTTCACCAGCCCTTCATACAGGCTTCTATGAAGAATTGTGGCATGGTTGTCTGTTTCCATTATTTTATATTCAACAGTCCAATTCTTTTTTCCTGCCTTTTTAAGCGTTTCATAAAGGGTTCCTGCATCTTTCACCATAACCGGATGTTCGTCTTTTCCTACGGAAACGTACACAAATTTCTTCGTATCCTGGCTTTTGGAAAGCAGTTGTGGTGCCTGTTTCAATAAGCTCTGATCATCCCACCATAAGCTTGGGCTGATGATAAAATAGTTATTGAACATTTCCGGCTTTTTGAAAAGGATTTCCGTAGCCAAGAGACCGCCCAGCGACTGTCCAAACAGGTATTTATCGGTCGTTTTATACTGATTCCCGATATAAGGTAGTAATTCTTTTTCCAGAAAATTGATAAATTTATCGGAATGTCCTGTTGTAGGATAATCCTTCTGCAAATCCTTTAGATCTGTATGGAAGGTAAAATCGCGTTTTCTGTCGATATTGGCAATTCCTACGATAATGGTTTCCGGCATGGCATACATCTGATTGAAGAACTGCACCAATCCGGATACATGGATGAAATCTTCATTCATTGAACCGTCCAGCAGATATATTACCGGATATGATTTTGTCTTGTCAAAGCCCTGTGGAAGATAGATATTTAGGGTTCTGTCTTCGTTTAATGTTTTTGATTTCAGTATACGTACCTCTCCAATAGTCAGAGGTTTTGCAGTTTCATTCTGGGCTGATACCATATATTGAAACGCAAAAAGAATACTGCAGAACGTGAGGATCTTTCTGATCATAGTTTTTTTTTATAAAGCCTTTAGTTTTACTTGTAAGGCCGGTTTTTTATTTTACATCATCCCAAATACTGTAATCTACAATTTTTGTTGGAATTTGCTGAACGTATTCAGTAAAAGGTTCGCATGGCAAAATGGCATCTTTCCCTTCTCTGGCCAGTTCCTGGTATAGTCTGGTTCCTTCTGTCTTCCATTTAATCATTTCGTCTGAAACATCACGGATGATCTTTGCCGGACTTCCAACAATCAGTTTTCTTGGTTCACATTTAAAATTCGCAGGAACAAAGGCCAAAGCACCAATAATGCATTCGTCCCCGATCACCGCTTTATCCATTACTACGGAATTCATTCCCACGAGGCAGTTTTTACCGATATGGCCTGAATGAATGATGGCTCCATGTCCGATATGGGCAGACTCTTCCAAAATGGTTTCAATGCCTGGAAAAACATGAAGTGTACAGTTTTCCTGAACATTTGCACCATCTTTAACTATAATTTTCCCCCAATCACCGCGGATCACCGCATTGGGGCCTATATATACTTCTTCACCGATTTCCACATTTCCGATAATTACCGCCTGCGGATGAACATAGGCGGAGGGTTTTATAATGGGGCGGATACCGTGGTATGAGTAGATGTTCATAATGTTGATGTGATGATTTGCTGATTTGATAATGTGGTGATGTGGTGACGAATCGTCCAATCACCATATCAACACATCAGCATATTAATTATACTTTTTCAATTACCATTGCATACCCTTGCCCGACACCGATACAAAGGGTACATAATGCATATTTTTTGTTCTGTTTTTCGAGTTCTATAGCCGCTGAACCTACAATTCTTGCTCCTGAAACTCCCAGTGGATGGCCGATTGCAATGGCCCCACCGTTTGGATTCACTCTTGAATCATCGTCTTTTAACCCTAAGCTTCTGGTCACGGCAAGTGCCTGTGCTGCAAATGCTTCATTCAGCTCAATGATATCCATATCATCAAGGGAAAGGTTTAATCTTTTCAATAGTTTTTGAGTAGCTTCCACAGGGCCAATTCCCATAATTCTCGGTTCAACACCGGCTACTGCAGATCCCAGGATCTTAGCTTTAGGCTTTAAACCATATTTTTTTACCGCTTCTTCGCTTGCCAGGATAAGGGCTGCTGCTCCATCATTCATTCCTGAAGCATTTCCGGCCGTTACGGTTCCTTCTTTTCTGAAAGCAGGACGAAGTTTCCCCAGCCCTTCCATAGAAGATCCAGGTTTGATGAACTCGTCTGTATCAAAGATTTTTGGTTCTCCTTTTTTCTGTGGAATTTCAACTTTTACAATTTCTTCCGCCAGTCTACCGCTTTCCTGAGCTTTTGTAGCTTTCTGCTGGGACCAAAGGGCAAATTTATCCTGATCCTCTCTGCTGATGTTATGGATATCTGCAAGATTCTCTGCAGTTTCTCCCATTCCGTCTACGCCATACATTTCTTTCATCTTCGGATTTACAAAACGCCATCCAAAAGTGGTATCAAACATCTGGCTGTCTCTTCCGAAAGCTGCTCCCGGCTTAGACATCACATACGGTGAACGTGTCATATGCTCTACTCCGCCTGCAATATAAATTTCACCTTCTCCTGCCGTAATGGAACGGAAAGCATTCGCTACCGCCGACATTCCCGATGCACAAAGCCTGTTAACTGTTTCGCCACCAATTTTGTAAGGAAGTCCCGCCAACAGAAGGGCCATACGGGCCACGTTACGGTTATCTTCTCCCGCCTGATTGGCACACCCGAAAATAACGTCCTCTATTTCATCTGCAGGAACTTCAGGGTTTCTGGCCATAACTTCTTTGATGACTACTGCTGCGAGATCGTCTGCTCTTACTTCTGATAATCCGCCCTGCAGCTTTGAAATCGGGGTTCTTACGTAATCTATGATGTATACGTTGTTCATGATCTTAAATTGATAATTAGTTGATGCGGTGATGTGTTGATTATCGTCAAATTAACATATCAACACATTGTCACATCTTATAGTTCAGTTACTTTTTTTCCTATTTTATAGACGGTTCCGACGAATTTTGCAATCAGCTCATTGTTTTGATTGGTAATTTTTATGTCGTAAACCGCTGTTTTTCTGGTATCATTCACCAGAATACTTTCTGCTCTGAAAATATCACCTTCTTTTCCTGCTTTGGTAAAATTGATTATACAATTCAGGGCAACGGCCGCCTCTCCGGTATTGTTGGACGAAAATGCAAGCGCTGAATCTGCAAAAGCAAACGTAACACCTCCATGAACGGTTTTAAGCCCATTAATCATATCTTTCTTGATGGGCATTTCCAGTAAACAATAATTTTCTTTGACTTCGATCATTTTAATATTCATCCACTTGGAAAAATAATCCTGATCAAACATATAATCTGCAACTTGTCTCGGCGTCATAATTTTCTAATTTATCGGTGTAACTCTATTTTTTTCGATATAAATCGGATTTTATCCGATTCTACGGTAAGTCGTCCCTTCGGGACTCCCTGCTTTTATAATAAAGACTCTATAATCATTGTTACACCGGTACATTTTTATATTGTTACATTTTTCGGAGTAAAGGGCTCTGTCTGTATCTTTCTTCCTGATATTCTTCGTAAAGGTTTTGCAGGGTTTCGGAAATCTTTGAATAACCGATTTCTTTTCCCCAGGCCAGTAAGCCTTTCGGATAATTTACGCCTTTCTGCATGGCCAGTTCGATATCTTCGTCATTGGCTACTCCTAATCTTTTGGCTTCCACCGCCTCGTTGATCAGCATTGAGATAATTCTTAAAAATATCTGCTTATACAGCGCCTCGTCCTTCTGAGCGACAGGCTTCTCTGCACCTTCTGTATAGTCATAAAACCCTTTCCCTGTTTTTCTGCCGTGAAGTTTTGCTTCCGACATTCTCTGCTGAAGAAGGGACGGCTTATATTTCGGATCGTAGAAATAATCTTTGTAAACCGTGGTAGTCACGGAGAAATTCACATCCACGCCTATTAAATCCATTAATTCAAAAGGTCCCATTTTAAAGTTTCCAATGGTTCTCATGGCTTCATCCACCTGTTCAGGTGTTGCGAGATTTTCTTCAACGATTCTCAAACCTTCGCCGTAATACGGGCGGGCTATTCTGTTGACAATAAATCCGGGAATATCTTTTGCAATAACAGGCGTTTTTCCCCATTCTTTCATGAGGTCATACATTTTGTCTGCTAATGATTTTTCGGTCAGTAAGGATGGGATGATTTCAACAAGAGGCATCAATGGTGCCGGATTGAAAAAGTGAATTCCGATGAAACGCTCCGGTTTCTTCAATTCTGCACCTAGAGAGGTGATAGAAATGGATGAAGTGTTGGAACCGATAATACAGTTTTCTGAAACGTAGGTTTCAAGTTCTGTAAATACTTTGGTTTTTATGTCTTTGTTTTCGATGATGGCCTCAATAACCAGATCTGAATCTTTCAGATCCTGCAAAGCTTCACCTTTAACGATATTATTTCTGATTTCTGTGGCTTTCTCCTGAGAAATTTTAGCTTTTTCCACTAATTTCTGAAGGGTTTTCTCCAGGCCTGATAATGCTTTATCAATCTGCGGCGCATTGGCATCGAATAAAACGACCTTGCATCCCGCTGTTGCAGCCACCTGAGCAATTCCTACGCCCATGGTTCCTGCACCGATAATTCCTATATTCATTTTTATTTGTACAATGTATTATGTAAAAAGTATTCATGTAAAAAGCAGAGGATAAAAACACAATTCTTCATTGTTATGGCAAACTGTATTAAAATCATGAATACTTTTTACATGAATACACTCATACGAAATTTACTTTCCTTTATAATCAGGTTTTCTTTTCTGTAAAAAGGCATTAACACCTTCTATAAAGTCTTCTGTTTCTGCGGCTTCCTGCTGAAGATCACCTTCCAGTTCAAGCTGCTCTTTCAATGTATTGTTGTACGATTGGGCGAAGGCTTTTTTGGTTAGTTTGATGGCGGCAGTCGGCATATTTGACATCTTTTCAAGGATCTCCATTGATTTAGGAGCAAATTCTTCCTCATTAAATACTTCAGCAACCAGTCCGTAAGATTTAGATTCTTCAGCGGATAATTTTTTACCGGTAAATGCAAGATAATTCGCTAATTGTCTCCCCAACAGTTTTGGAAGGAAATATGTACCTCCGGTATCAGGAATCAATCCGATGTTTGAAAATGCCTGAGAAAAATAGGATTTTTCTGCTGCCAGAACAAAATCACAGATCAATGCCAGCATAGCTCCGGCACCTACTGCAGGGCCGTTTACCAATGCCACAACAGGTTTTTTACAGCGTGTGATCTCAGTCACCAAAGGGTTGTAATAATCTACAACAATTTTCCTGATGATATCGTTATCATGATGCTCATTGCCCTGTACGAAAGCATCATCGAGATTCTGACCGGAGCAGAAAGCTCTTCCTCTTCCTGAAATGGCTACGCATCTTACGATCGGGTCTTCGCTACATTCTTTAACAAAATCTTTCAGATCTGATAAAGATGGCTTTGTAAGCGCGTTCATGGTTTCAGGCTGATTGAGGTAGGCAATTTTAAGTTTTCCGTCAAAATGCGTTTCAATATCAAGTTGTGTATACATGGTTTTAAATTTAAAATTAAATGATTAAAGAATTGAAAATTTACACTCCTCTAATTTAACAATATTTTATAATGTAACAATGTACCAGCTTACCAGCACAATAATGTGAAAGTATGCTTTATCAATTCGTTTACCTATTTTTCTTATTCATTATCGCTACACTGGTAAACTGGCATGCTGTTACATTTCCTAATAGCATTTAAAATAATCAAAAGATTCCAATGCCTTATACAGTTTCATTTGTTTTAAAAATTTTATACAGGAAGATTATTGTGAAAATTACCAACCTTAATATTATCCGTAAAATCTTCTAAAAATGGCTGTGTACAGTCATAAAAGATATTATCCTTTACAAAAGTTTTATGTCTTCTCAAATGAAGAGCATATTCTGCTGTATTAACTGTATTTCCTGAAATAGTAACCTTATTATCCAAAGAATTACCTATATCACCCGAAGAATTACCTGTATTAACAACAACTCCTCTTGCCTTCGTATTTCCAGTGATAAA
This sequence comes from Chryseobacterium phocaeense, assembly GCF_900169075.1. Lineage (NCBI taxonomy): Bacteria > Pseudomonadati > Bacteroidota > Flavobacteriia > Flavobacteriales > Weeksellaceae > Chryseobacterium > Chryseobacterium phocaeense. The sequence goes on along the minus strand of NZ_LT827014.1, from coordinate 1,103,149 downwards.
GTTGTCATTAATAAGTACTCTTCCCATATATGTATGGGTTCCATCCAATCCATCTATTTGAATCCCTACAAAGCCATTGAAATTAAGTTCTTTTCTCCCATTCAGATGATTATCATTAATATATATTTTTTCTATTTTATTAGGTTGTAAGGGAACATTATCAAATCCTGTTTTGAATCCTTCTACTTTTATACCAATTCCTATAAGATTAAAGGCCTGATTATTATTAATTGATACCACGCTTACATCGCCATGAATTTTAATTCCATATCTTAAATTATACATTTTATTATTTGAAATGTCAATGTTTTCCGCTGCACAAAAAGGAGATAATCCTTGTATTGTAATGCCATGGCTTAATTCAGTTTCAGCATCTAGGATATTATTATGAATACTTATGTTTTTAAACTCTGTTTGGTTAAATTTCGGAGCTTCTCGTGAAGAAACCATGATCATTCCGTCCTGGTCGGCAATCAATTGATGGATAATATTATGGCTAATAATTCCGTTCTTTCTGGTCCCATCAAACCTAATGGCTCCCCAGGTCAAGTTTTTGAATATATTATTGGAAATAACAAAATTATTTACATTATCATAAAAATCTATTGCATACAACCTATGTATTCCTGTATGATCTCTACCACAATACTCAAAGTAATTGTTATGAACAAGCACCGATCTCTCCTCTCCCAAATCAAAAGCATAAATAGCTACCACTCCGTTAGCAGGATTATGATTTTCTGCATTTTTGAAAATATTATTTTCTATTGTCACCTGTGCCTTAAGAGATTGTGCAACAACCAGGTGTTCCATTACATAGATTTGTTCCTGAACACCACTTTCAAAATTGTTATTACTAACCATTATATTACCATAGCATTGATAAATACGTATCGCACGATTATATAAATCAAAAAAATGACAATTTGTAATTTCTATGTTATTCGACTCAAAAAAATAGATTCCACTATTGAATTCCTTAACAGCTGCATTATCAGCCGCATTATAAGTAATTAAATTACTTTTATTTTGGTCAAATGTAAGTCCTTCTATGATAACATTATTACAACGGGTAAAGCTAAAATAGAAGCCTTCAAGTCGTTCTTGACCTTTTCTGTCAGATTTAATCAAGCTGTGTTGCCTATCTCCCAAAAGTTTAAAACAGGAAAGATCTTGAAACGTCAGTTGCCTGTTTACAACATATTCTCTTGGGCCGAATCTTAATGTTGCTCCCAGATAAGCCGCCATTTTAACAGCTGCTAAAATAATAGCTTCATCATCAGGATATCTTCCGTTACATCTATACCATTCAATATTAATGGTATTTTCATGCAAGATAGCTTTATAATACTCTCCGTTTTCGAGAATAAGTACTACACCATCTTCCGGTAAATTACTTCCTGTTATTTTCTGATAATAAACTTCTTCTCCGGTGTGAGGAAAAAATTTCTTGAATCCATAATCGCCAGGGTTGCACGTTGAAGGAAATTTCTGGCTGCTACAGTTTGTCATAATAAATGTTTTTGTGTTGATTATTTTAATAAGATCATTAAAAAATGATACTGAAGCAAAACTAAGCGCTGCTAACGACAAAACTTGTCGTATCATTTTAGTATTTTACATAATCAAATCATTTTTTTTAAAATGACTCCTTAATAATCAATGACATTTAAAATAATCAAACGGCTCCAGACAGTCTAAGCATTGATAAGAGGCTTTACACAAGGTAGAACCAAATCTGCTGATCTGTTTTGAATTCATAGAACCACATCTCGGACATTTCTTAGGCTTCCCGATGTGATGTTCGTCTGCCCCCTTTTCCGGTGGTGTAATTCCGTAAGCACGGAGTTTCTCTCTTGCTTCATCCGTTAACCAGTCTGTTGTCCAGATCGGAAACATTTTGGTTACTACTTTGGCGTCCCAGCCGTTTTCCTTCATCATTTTAATAATATCCTCTTCAATGGTAAACATTGCAGGACAAGCGGAATAGGTGGGCGTGATGGTAATTTCACAAGTTTGATCACCTGTGATATGTGCTTCCCTCACTATCCCCAATTCCACGATATCAATCACTGGAATTTCCGGGTCCGGAACTGTTTTTAATAAATCTAAAAGTTGGTTCATACTTTATTTCTCATCAAACTCCAGAATCTTTTTCATTGAGTTTTGATAATCTAAATTATCTGTAATTCCGTTATGGTACTGATTTTTCAAAATAATCAAGCTGTCTCCTTTTTTAAAATTTTCTTTCAGTTTTAAGGATGCTTTATAATTTATAATTTCATCTTTATCTCCATGAAAAATAATCACAGGTGACTTAACGGCTTTTAAATATTCATTGGTTTCAAAATTATATTTCAGCAGAAATTTCGGCAGAAACGAAAATTTTTGATCCATTTCATCTTCTATACTGTAATAGGGTGCTTGCAAAATCAACAAACTTGCATTTTTCTCTGAGGCTAATTTTGCTGCCAGACCTGTTCCTACAGAATATCCTAAAATAATAATTCTATTTTCTGAATATCTTTTTATTATTTCATTGTAAGCCAATTCTATATCTGAAAACAACTGTTCTTTGTTAACAATATCTCCTTCACTTTTTCCATACCCTCTATAATCGAGTATAAATACGTCATAATTTATACGGGTATACAATCTGGCTACTTCCCCCCACCCTTTTATTGATCCTCCGTTTCCATGTAGGTAAAAAATAATACCTTTAGGATTCTGAGCTTTAAACAAAACAGAATTTAAATTCTTTTTATCCTTTGTCTTAATTGTTATTTCTTCGAAATCATCATTAAAATTAAATACATAATTTTCAGATAGTTTTTCAGGATAAAAAATGAGTTTTTCCTGATAGAAATAAATTCCCAGACATAGCAACATGTATGCGACAAGAAAAAAAGCAAGTATACCAAGAAGCATTTTTCTCATTTTCTACCAGGTACACCCAGGATAAGCCCTCTGCATATACTGAAGCTCACAAAGAATGTATCCGAAATATTCCGTATGATATCCTGTTCTGGATTTAGGCTGCATAAATGGATTGGCAGGGAATTCCAGACCATATTCCTGGAAATCTCTGGTGATAATGGCTACGAATTCAGTGTATAGTCTATCAACATCAGGAGCGATATTTAAAGCAATCAGATCATCTTCTCCTTCTACTTTTGCAAATAAACCTTTGGTATATTCCCAGATGTTTTCAATGGCTTTTACCAGACGTTCACGGCTTTCTTCTGTTCCCTGAGCGAAAATTTTCATCCAGGAAGAAGCATGGGTGTAATGGTATTTCACCTCTTTCAAAGATTTCTGAGCCAGAGCCGAAAGCTCTTCATCCGCAGAATTGGAAAGTGCTTCAAACATTAACTTCTGATACACAGAAAAAACATATACTTTAAGGATAGTCTGTGCATAATCTTCATTAGGAAGTTCTACCCAGTGGGCGTTTACGTATTCGTGCTCGTATCTTAAGAAGGCTAAATCATCCTCACTTTTACCGTTATCTGCAACTCTTGATGCGTACACATAAAAGTTATTGGCCTGTCCAAGTTCGTCCAGGGCAATGTTCGTCAATGCAATATCTTCCTCCAGATAAGGACCTTCGCCGCACCATGCAGACAGTCTTTGCCCCATGATCAAGCTGTCATCTGCAAATTTTAATAAATAATTATATAGTGGATTCATTTTTTTCTTTTTTGTAAAATGTAAAATGTCAGATGTACAATGTACTTTTTACAGCCGACTTTTTACAAAAAATTACATATTTTTTACATCATTCGGGATATCGTAGAACGTCGGGTGACGGTATAATTTGTCATCTGCCGGATCAAAGAAAGCTTCCTTATCTACCCCTTCTGAAGTTACAATATATTTACTTGGAACAACCCAAACAGAAGTTCCTTCTTTTCTTCTGGTATAAACGTCTCTTGCGTTCTGCAGGGCCATTTCTGCTGTTGGGGCCTGTACTATTCCTACATGTTTGTGAGATAATCCCGGTTTAGTCTGAATAAACACTTCCCACATATCTAAATTTGCCATAGTCAAATTAATTTAACAATGTATCAATGTACCAGTTGACCAATGAGATGCTTCGACAAGCTCAGCACTACAGTGATTGTTACATTTTTACATTGGTATATTGTTACATTATTATATTACTTCTTTTTGTTGTTTTTCTGCAAAAGCCACTGCCGCCTCTTTTACCCATGCATTTTCTCTTTGAGCTTTTCTTTTGGTCTCGATACGCTTTTTATTGGCAGGTCCGTTTCCTTTTAAGATTTCCATGAATTCATCCCAAGGAAGTTCTCCGAAATCATAATGCTGTCTTTCTTCATTCCATTTCAGGTCTTTATCCGGAACGGTTAATCCTAAAAATTCAGCCTGAGAAACGGTAACATCAATAAATCTCTGACGAAGGCTGTCGTTGCTCTCTCTTTTTACTCTGTAATTCATTGAGATTTTAGAGTTTGGTGAGCTGTCATCATTCGGACCAAACATCATTAAAGCCGGCCACCAGAAACGGTTTAGCGATGCCTGAGCCATTTCTTTCTGCTGTTTTGTTCCCCGGCAAAGTGCCATCAGGATTTCGTAGCCCTGTCTCTGGTGGAAAGACTCTTCCTTACAGATCTTCACCATCGCTCTTGAATAAGGGCCGTAAGAATTTCCCATCAGCATTACCTGGTTCATAATAGCGGCACCGTCTACCAACCAGCCGATGGCACCAATATCCGCCCAGCTTAAGGTAGGATAGTTGAAAATACTTGAGTATTTCGCCTTCCCTTCCAGCATATCTTCATAGGTAGCATCTCTGTCTGCCCTCACAGTTCCGTTTCCTAAAGTTTCGGTTGCAGAGTACAGGTATAAACCGTGACCCGCCTCATCCTGAACCTTAGCTAAAAGAGCCATTTTTCTTCTCAATGAAGGCGCTCTGGAAACCCAGTTGGCTTCCGGCAGCATTCCTACAATCTCAGAATGGGCATGCTGTGAAATCTGACGAACCAATAGTTTTCTGTAATCATCAGGCATTACATCCTTTGGCTCCACTTTATTTTCGTCGTGAACGTATTGAACAAATTTTTCTAAATCCATTTCTTTTTGTTTTTTGTATTAAAGTAAAATGTCGGTTGTACAATGTATTTTGATACTTTTTACACTGTACATTTTACATTTTACAAAAAATTAAACGTCATAATTAAGCATCACCACATTCGTTGTCGGGTGACATTGACACGTCAGAACGTAACCTCTGGCTACTTCATCTTCGGTAAGCGCGAAATTTTTCTCCATAAACACTTCTCCTTCCAGAACTTCCGCTTTACACGTACAGCACACTCCTCCTTTACACGCAAATGGTACGGGAAGATTGTCTTTTAATGCTTTATCTAAGATACTCTCTTTTTTGGAATTCAGGTGGAACGAATATTCATCATCGTCAATGATCACCGTTACCATACTTTCGATGTTCGCGATCGCTTTGAACTCATCACTCATTTCCTCCGAATTTTCTTCGTCAGGAGCCGTAAAATATTCAAACAGAACCTGAATGGCAGGAACTTTTTTATCTTTCTTCAGATAATCTGCAATTCCTTTGATCATTTCTGCAGGTCCGCAGATAAAATATGTGGCTTCTTTTACATCAATCTCTGTATATCTCTCAAACAGAAGCTCCAGTTTTTCAGCAGAAATCCTTCCTTCGAATACCGGATCTTCATGTTTTTCGCGGCTTACGAGATAGATTACTTTCAGCCTTCCGTTAAACTGTTCTACCAGCTTATCAATCTCAGCTCTTTTCATCACATGATTCATGCTTCTGTTGCTGTAGAAAAGATACGCACAGCTGTTAGGTTCCTGATACAGACTTTCCTTAATATTTGATAAAACCGGGCTGATACCGCTTCCCGCAGCCAAACCAACATAGGTTTTCACATTGGTAGGATGGTAGGAAGTATTGAAACCACCCATTGGAGGCATCACTTCCAGCATTTCGTCCATGTGAAGATGCTCATTGAAATATCCTGAAACTTTTCCGCCTTCCAAAAGCTTCACCAGTACTTCCAGCGTATTGCTTTTTTCACTCGGGGCATTGCAGATAGAATAAGAACGTCTTTCCTCATTTCCGTTGATCATCATACGGAAATTTAGATACTGCCCCTGCTTGAACCTGAATTTGTCCTTCAGCTCCTCAGGCACTTCTACGGCTACATTTACCGCATCAGGAGTATCTTTCTGAACTTTTACCGTTTTAAGTTTGTAAAATGAATTCATTATTTTTTAAGTATTCTATTAATTTTTCCGCCTTCGCATTTCGGTAGGCTGTCCTGAGCATGGATTTTCACTTTTGTAGTAATTCCCACTCTCTTTTTTATTTCGCTTTCTATGTTTTTTCCAAAGTTTCCGACAAAATTAAAATAATCATCGGTACCTGTGTCTATTTTTTGTGCTTTCACCAGTTCATCATCAATTTCCACATCCACATCCAGTGCGATACACATCTGTTCTTTTTCAACCGGCGTCAGATAATAGTTCGGAACCACTCCCTTTACATGGGAAAATGCTTCTTCAATCTGACTTGGGTATACATTCACTCCTCTTACAATCAGCATATCATCTGCCCTGCCTTTGATGGGTCTCATCTTTACCATGGTTCTCTTTGCGTTTTCATCATAATAAAGACTGGTAATATCATTTGTCCAATATCTTAAAAGCGGCATGGCTTTCTTCGTTAACGTAGTGATCACCAATACACCTTCTTCACCGAATGGAACGGGCTGTTTGGTTACCGGATCTAAAATTTCAGGATAAAAATGATCTTCCCAAATGTAAGAACCTCCTTTCTCCTCAAAATCCTCCATAGATACACCCGGACCAATGATCTCACTTAATCCGTAGATATTGGTGGCATGAAGGCCAAGCTTTTCCTCAATATGCCCTCTGATAATCTCTGTCCACGGCTCTGAACCTAACACAGCGTATTTCAGACTGATTTCTTCTGCAGAAATTCCACGGTTTGCAAACTCATCCGCAATAGTCAGAGCGTATGATGGTGAACAGCAGATTACTTCCGGCTTAAAATCTATAATGAGATCAACCTGTCTGGCGGTCATTCCTCCGGAAATCGGAAGAACGCTCATTCCAAGCTTTTCAGCACCATAGTGAAGCCCTAGTCCTCCTGTAAAAATTCCGTAGCCGTATGCATTATGCAGCTGCATTCCCGGTCTTGCTCCGGCAGCATATAATGATCTGGCCACCACTTCACTGAAAAGATCCACATCTTCTTTCGTATAGCCCACTACTGTAGGTTTTCCTGTAGTTCCGCTGGAACAGTGAATTCTTTGCAGCTCGGTCTTCGGAACCGTAAATAAACCAAATGGATAGTTATCCCTTAAATCCTGTTTATAGGTAATCGGAAGTTTCGTGATATCTTCAATCGACCATATTTCTGTCGGAATTATCTCCAGTTCACGAAATTTTTCTTTATAAAATTCCGAAGTTTCCCCAAGATAATTAATCAATCTCGACAAACGTTCAGACTGAAGCTGTCTCAATTGATCGAGTTTTAAATATTCAACATCAAAATCCATAACTAACTAACTAACATTTGTTAGGTGTAAATTTAAAAAGAATTTTAATCCTGACAAAATTTCGATGATTTTTGTCATATTTTGAATGATTCTAAATAATTGAGAGTATCGTGTATAGGCGAAGGAAGCTGAGAAAGGGAAGAATACAAATAGCGTATATGCACATTAGCTTTCTTTGCCTTATTTGCTTTCTTAGCGAATTTTATTGCTGAATTTGATTTCCCAGGAGCCCATAAAGAAGTTTGGCCCTGATTTCATCAGTAATTTCAGAAGTAGATTCCGTGTTTCTTTTAAACCAGAAATAAGAATTATTGAGCGTGTGGAGAATGAACCTTGTGGTAAAGGTCGGCGACTTCAGTTCCCAGTTTTCAGCTTTGTAGATCTCAGAAATCAATGCTTCCACTTCTTCCTGATAATTTTTTCTCAGCGCTACAAATTCGGGAAGCCTTTCTTCAAGATGCCTCCATTCATTGGAATAAATATGCGTCACATCGCGGTTTTGAAGAACGACTGATAAATGTTTATCCAAAAAAAGATTCAACTTATCTTTTGGAGCCATATCCGTATTTTTCACCTGCTGAAGCTCATCGAAAAATTCCTGCGCTATTCCGAAGCAGATCCATTCAAGAATTTCTTCCTTTGAACGGATATGGGCGTAGAGTGAAGCTGCTTTGATATTAAGCCTGGTGGCCAGATCCCGTACCGAGCTGCCCATATAGCCTTTCTCTTTAAAAAGCTCTACCGCTACGTCTAAAATTTTTCGTTGTTTTTCTTTAAGTTCCATCTGGTAAAATGCAAAAGTAACTATTCTCCGTTAATATTTTCAGTTTAACCTTATGATTTTAAACACAAAAGAAGCAGCTCTTTATTCGCCGTTGCATAAAAACTATAATTTATCTCTTCCTTATTCTATGAACTCTTTGGTCAGACCTTTCTTATCATAACCTTTTTATGAATGTGACGGTTATTCCATTATTTTAAAACAAACACATTAAAACTGGAAATTTTGTCTAGCTTAAATCTTATTAAAAATAAACAATTCGGAAATTTTGTCCATATTTTTTATAAATTCAATAATTGAATACTTTTTGCGGTAAGCTAACCGATTAAATAATTGAACAAGATTGAAGGACGTCAGACTTCAGATATTGAATTGAAAAATTAATATAAAATCAAGACTTATGGTCTGAAATCTGATGTCTTAAATCTAGAATATTTAAATACCAAAAATACAACATATGAACTTAAACCAATATACTGTAAAATCACAGGAAGCCATCCAGGCGGCACAGCAGACTGCTATGGAATTCGGCAACCAGAGTATCGAACCTCAACATATACTTGAAGGAATTTTTCAGGTAGATGAAAATATATCGCCCTTTCTACTAAAAAAATCTGAAGCAGATGCCAGCCTGGTAAGAGAGCGGAACCGCGAAAATATTGAAAAACTCCCGAAAGTTCAGGGAGGCAATATTTATCTGTCCCAGTCAGCGAATAAAGTGTTGCTGGACGCCCCTAACGTAGCCAAAAAAATGGGCGACGAATATGTGACCATCGAACATTTATGGCTGTCATTACTTGAAACAAGTTCCGAAGTCTCCAAAATGCTCAAAGATATGGGCGTTACCAAAAGCCTTTTGGAAGGTGCTATTAAAGAATTAAGAAAAGGAAGCAAGGCCACTTCTGCGAGTTCGGAAGAGACCTATCAGTCCTTGAATAAATATGCTAAAAACTTCAACGAATTAGCTGCGGAAGGAAAACTGGATCCCGTAATCGGGCGTGATGAGGAAATCCGCCGTGTGCTTCAGATCCTTTCGAGAAGAACAAAAAACAACCCTATTTTAATCGGGGAACCGGGTGTGGGAAAAACGGCTATTGCTGAAGGTATTGCCCACCGTATTATTTCGGGAGATATTCCGGAAAACCTAATGGATAAAACCCTGTATTCACTGGATATGGGTGCTTTAATTGCCGGTGCGAAATACAAAGGTGAATTTGAAGAGCGACTTAAATCCGTGGTGAATGAAGTGATCAAATCCGACGGACAGATCATCTTATTCATCGACGAAATTCACACCCTGGTTGGTGCAGGAGGCGGAGAAGGCGCAATGGATGCCGCCAACATTCTTAAACCTGCTTTGGCAAGAGGAGAACTAAGAGCAATCGGAGCCACCACTCTGAATGAATACCAGAAGTATTTTGAAAAGGACAAAGCATTGGAAAGACGTTTCCAGAAAGTAATGGTAGAAGAACCGGACACTGAATCCGCGATTTCCATTCTTCGTGGAATTAAAGATAAATATGAGGCGCACCACAAAGTTAGAATCAAAGATGAAGCGATTATTGCTGCAGTGGAAATGTCTCAACGGTATATTTCAGACCGTTTTTTACCGGATAAGGCGATTGACCTTATTGATGAAGCTTCAGCCAAACTGAGAATGGAAATCAATTCAAAACCTGAGGAACTGGATGTTCTGGACCGAAGACTGATGCAGCTGGAAATTGAATTGGCCGCCATTTCAAGGGAGGGTAACCAGACGAAGATTGATCATGTAAAAGAAGACATTGCAAAAATTTCTGAGGAAAGAAATGAGATCAATGCAAAATGGCTGAAAGAAAAGCAAAAATCTGAGGATTTAACCCAGATTAAAAAAGATATTGAATCTCTGAAACTTGAAGCCGAAAAAGCATCAAGAGCCGGAGATTATGCGAAAGTAGCGGAAATCCAGTACGGAAAAATAAAGGAGAAGGAAGATGCTTTGCAGAAACTGGAACTGGAGATGCAGAATCATCAGAATGAATTGATCAAAGAGGAAGTTACTTCTGAAAATATTTCCGAAGTCATCGCCAAATGGACCGGAATTCCTGTGACTAAGCTCTTACAGTCTGAAAGGGAAAAACTATTGAACCTTGAAGCTGAGCTTCACCACCGCGTTGTCGGGCAGGATGAAGCCATCGGAGCCGTTGCAGACGCGATCAGGAGAAACCGTGCCGGGCTGAGTGACGAAAAGAAACCTATCGGGTCATTCTTATTCTTAGGAACAACCGGTGTTGGGAAAACCGAGCTGGCCAAGGCTTTGGCGGAATATTTATTCGATGATGAGAATAATATGACCAGAATTGATATGAGTGAATACCAGGAAAGACACAGCGTTTCCAGACTGGTAGGAGCTCCTCCGGGATACGTAGGCTACGATGAAGGCGGACAGCTGACGGAAGCGGTAAGAAGAAGACCATATTCCGTGGTGCTTCTGGATGAAATTGAAAAGGCCCACCCTGATGTGTTCAACACCCTGCTCCAGGTACTGGATGACGGACGTTTGACGGACAATAAAGGCCGTGTGGTAAACTTTAAGAATTCAATAATTATTATGACTTCAAACTTAGGTTCGCATCTGATCCAGGAGAATTTTGAAAATATCACAGACGAAAATCAAGCTGAGATTGTAGATAAAACCAAAGATGAAGTTTTTGACCTTCTGAAACAGACTCTTCGTCCGGAATTCCTGAACAGGATTGATGAAGTGGTACTGTTCCAGCCATTGAGCAAAAAAGAAATCGGAAAAATTGTTCAGTATCAGCTGAGAGGCTTCAATGATATGCTTGCAAAAAGAAATATCATCATGACCGCAACTCAGGATGCTGTGGATTATCTGATGAATAAAGGATATGATCCATCTTTCGGAGCAAGGCCTTTAAAAAGAGTGATCCAGCAGGAAGTTCTCAATAAATTATCTAAAGAGATTCTTGCCGGAACCGTAAATGACGGTGATCGTATCACATTGGATTATTTCGAAGAAACCGGTTTGGTTTTCAGACCGGCAGATCAATAAAGTAGTTTTTTTCATATATATTATTTTTGTAAGTAAGTGGTGCAGCCCCAATCTGCATCACTTATTTTTTTGACCGATCAATTTTATCTAACCCTGGTGAAATATTTGTATATTTATAAAACCAAATAACTAATTAAAACAAAATCAGCATGAAAAAGTTAAAAAGAAGCTCATTAAAAACCATTCTGGGAGGAAAAATTGACTGTCGATGCCGTATACTCATTTACCCCGACGGCTCAACCAGCGGTACCTGTGCCACAGAAAGATGCTCACAAATCAACATTAATTGCGGACAAGCTGAGTGCAGACCGTCTCTTATTGATTAACCCATAAAATCATAGTATGAAAAAACTAAAAAGAAACGATTTAAAGAAAATCAGCGGCGGTGCAGCAGCTGTGATCACTGAATGCGATATCAATATGAACTGTCCGCCAGGCCTTTGCTGCTCCACAGGAAATATCTGCAGGGACCCGAGAAGGTATCCATGTATTTAAAAGAATCTAGTGCCGGAAATTTTTTCCGGCTTTTTTATGCTTTTTTGCGAAATTATTTTTTTTAGGTTAAATTTCAAAATAGTGTGATTAATGAATTTATTTTTCAACCTAAAAGTTTAAAATTTTCAATAAAATTTAAAAATTAAAGAATAATTTAAACCAAATTAAAATATAAAAATACATACAAATAATGTTAAAATTTTAAATAATAATCAAACAATACATATTTTTCATACATTTGTGATACACCAAACCACAAAATATCAATTTTATGAAAAAAGTAGTATTAGGAGTATTGATTACTCTTTTTGTTTCGTGTAATAATGAAACTGAAAATCCCACAGCTGAAAATCCGGCCCAGGATCAAACCACAGCTCTGGCCAAAGACGGCGCGATCTGCGGTTCAGACCTGGTAAGACAAAAATTCCTTTCTGAAAATCCGGATGCAGCCCAGCGAATGATCCAGATAGAGAACAATACAGCCGAATTTATCGAACAGAAAAAGATGGGCAAAGTTCTGCCGGACGGCAGCGTTGAAATCCCTGTTATTTTCAATGTGCTGTACACCAACTCCACCAACAATGTATCTGATGCGAGAATCAACTCTCAGATCGATGTACTGAACAAGGCTTTTGCTTCCACACACGCCAACGTTTCCAATATTCCGGCTGCATTCCAGTCTGTGAATGCGGGTGATACAAAAATCAAGTTCAGACTTGCACAAATCAACAGAAAAGCGACCACTACTTCCAACTGGGCGCCTAATGACAATATGAAAAAAACCTCAACAGGAGGAATCAATGCTACTGACCCAGCCAAATACCTGAATATCTGGGTGGTTAATTACATGCCGTACCAAACAGGATATGTTCTTGGATACGCTACTTTCCCTGAATCTGCGGGTCTTTGGAATGACGGCGTTGTAATGATGGATGAATATGTGGGTGCAGGCGGACCGGTAGCCACTCATAACAAAGGAAGGGTAACGGTACACGAAGTAGGACACTATCTTAACCTTCGACATATCTGGGGCGATGCCAATTGCGGAAACGATTTCGTAGATGACACTCCACAACAGATTACGCTTCACAGAGGTGTTCCGTCTTATCCTAAAATGGAAACCTGCGGCGGTGTATCCCGCTCTGTAATGTTCATGAATTATATGGATTATTCTGACGAAACCACATTATTCATGTTTACAAAAAAACAAAACGACAGAATGCAGGCTTCTATTGCTGCTAACGGACCAAGAGCCGGGTTAAGAATATTATAATGTAAAATACATTCTCACATTTTTTAATATATAAGTCTCCAAATTGTTTTGGAGACTTATTTTTTTTCATCTTCTGTACAATCCGTAAAAACACGGAGAATTAAGGGGAAAAAACACATCCGTTTTAACATAAAATTTTACGAGATTTGCACTACTAACTAACATTCTTTTATAAAACCAGCGCTATGAATACAAAACCTACTTTAGAAGAAGGATCATTAGAAGCTATCTCAGCATCCAATACCATCGCTACAGATCTAGTACGGAAGTTAATTTCAAATTACCGGGACAACCAGATGCAGGCTGTTAATAAGGAATTGGGAATCACAGACGCTCACTCCATATGGTTTGATCTGCCTAAACTGAAAAATTTCATTGCTACCATAGAAAATGAAGCCAAAAAAGTGAATCCTGATGTTCCTGACGAACATTTGGGGATCAGATTTTACTACGCCGCTTATCCGAAAGCAGAAGACTGGGCGATCATGGAGAGCCATCCGGTAGAAAAAGAATATGCAGAAAGACACACCCTGGTGATGATTCCCACTTTGAAAAAAGAAGATGAAAACGGTGAGATGCTTCATTACGATTTCTGCCCGTCAAGTTCCGGATCTATATTGGCTATGGCCTCCAAAAAAAACCTTTCCATGACGTACCCGGATACTATTGCTGAAAACCACGGGACATTATCTCCTCCGGAAAGTCCAAAAACAGAACAATTCCCTTAATATTGTACATACACCATACCCTATACTAAAAAATGACAGATTTTCAGAAAATACTTCAGGAATCGATGATTTGGGCAGAAGGACTCGCTGCCGTTATATCGGTTATTTATTATAATCGAAATAATAAGGAAGGGTATTGGAAATATTTCTCCATTTACTTAATTATCATGTTCCTGTCTGAAGTGATTGGTAAATGGGGAGATCTGGTCATGGAATACAATAAGCAGAAGTTCTTTAACTATTTCGTAATTCCTCTTGAATTCCTGTTCTTTTACTGGCTATATGCAGCAAAATCTTTAGGCAAGCCAAAGCTTTTCTATGCCATGTCACTGGTGTATCTGCTGTCATTTGTATCCAGTGAATTTTTCTTCACCACCAAAAAAATCATTTTGTCCTATAACTACACGGTGGGATGTCTTATTTTGATGGTTTTAGTGGTCATGGAATATTATAAACAGATTAATTCTTTTGAAATCCTGAACTTCAGCAGGAATAAAATGTTTTACATCAACCTCGGGGTAACGTTATTTTATATAGGAACACTGCCGTTCTGGACCTTCTTTAATCTTATTAAGGAATACAGGGAACTTCATAATATCTATTTTTCGTACTTTCTCCTGTCAGGAATTATCATGTATCTATTATTTTCAATTTCATTCATATGGGGAAAACAGAGCTCATCATAACACTTATTTTATTCAATGTTTTCTTTGTCCTGTTTGTATCCGCTGTAGTGATTTATATCAGAAAATACCAGCAGCGTAAAAAAGAATATCTGAATGAAATTGAAGTAAAGAACGAAATTCACAAGCGGGAGCTTCTGGCTACCCAGCTTGAGATCCAGCAGGCCACCATGCAGCAGATAGGCCGTGAACTCCATGACAATATAGGTCAGAAATTAACATTGGTAAGCCTGTACACCCAACAGCTTCTGTACGAAAACAGAGTCCCTGAAGTGAGCGAAAGAATAGATCAGGTTTCCCAGATTATCAATCAGTCGCTGCAGGATCTCAGAAGCCTCTCAAAAACACTGACTGACGATAATATTAACCAAAAGGAAATCGTAACTTTGATCCAGGAAGAGGTTGACAATACCAATACTTTCAAGCGTTGCCAGGTAACTTTTGAACACAACTTCAAGCAGCTTGATCTGGGCTTTGTCCATAAAAATGTATTACTGAGAATTACCCAGGAATTTATCCAGAACAGTATCAAACACGCCCACTGCAAGAATATTTTTATTCATCTGAATACCTCTGAAGACATACTCTGGGAACTGAACCTTAAAGATGACGGTACAGGATTCGACAGCAGCAAAGTACAATCCAACGGTATCGGCCTCACCAATATGAAGAACAGGGCAGCCATCATAGGGGCTGATTTCAGTTTTAACAGCAGCGAGGAAGCCGGAACCGAGCTCAATATTATTTTAAAAAAACAGCCATGAAAAAATCCATAGTAATTGTAGACGACCACATTCTTATTGCCAAAGCACTGGAAGGAATCATTGATAATTTTAATGAGTTTGAAGTGATTTACGTCTGCGAAAACGGCAAAGACCTGATTGACAAGTTTGAAAATGATGCTAAAATCCCTGATATTATCCTTCTGGATATCAGCATGCCCATTATGGACGGATTTGAAACCGCAGCCTGGCTGACAAAGAACCACCCTGATATCAAAGTGATGGCTCTCAGCATGCAGGGTGACGATAACAGCGTCATTAAAATGATTAAAAACGGAGCAAAAGGATATTTATTAAAAAACACCCATCCAAAAGATCTCGAAACCGCATTAACCAAGCTGAATACAGACGGTTTTTTCTACCCGGAATGGGCGTCAAAAATCATATTCTCCAACCTCAACAAAGACAAAGAGGGTGAAAATGCAGTAAGAATTTCGGACCGCGAAAGGGAATTCCTGAAATATACTGTCACCGAACTAAGCTATAAAGAAATTGCAGATAAAATGTGCTGCAGCCCGAGAACAGTGGAAAGCTACCGCGATCAGCTGTGTGATAAACTGGAACTGAAAACCCGGGTGGGCCTGGCTGTGTTTGCCATTAAAAACGGATTTGCCGGTTAACTTAAGACAAGTTAAAAAAATCAATTATTTTTAATGATTTAAGTGAATTATTTTAAACAAAATTAATTTATATTGTAAATAATTAAACACTCATTATAAAAATGATTAAAATTCAATCAAAAATCAAAATACATAATTATTATTCAACACTAACGCTTATTAGGTAACGATATTTAAATATTTTGTAAAATTTCTTGCGTATTATATTTTTATACTATACATTTGGGAACCAAACCAATTACAGTATAATATGAAAAAACTATTTTTCGGAGCTCTTGTTCTGAGCTTCATGGCAGCATGTAACAATGACAATATGTCAAATCAGGAGGATCAGTTACAGGATCCCAATACCACCCAAGACATAGCTGCTTCAAAAAGAACGTGTCCCTCAGATGAAATAAGAGAACAGGCTCTTAAAAACAATCCGGAAGCCAGAGCAAGATTTGAAGCAAATGAATTACAACTTGAAAAGTTCTCCCGAGACCTATCCATGGGCAAAGTACTTGCAGATGGAACCGTTGAAATCCCTGTTGTTTTTAACGTGATCTACAATACCACCTCGCAAAATGTTTCCGACGCTAGAATTGCAGAACAAATTGCAGTGCTGAATGCTGATTACGGAGGAACCAATCCTGATGCCGCAAATACTCCCACAGCCTTCCAGTCTGCTAAAGCCGGTGATGTAAAAATCCGTTTTAAACTGGTGGCAACCAACCGTAAAAAAAATACCAAAACATCATGGAGATCTAATCTCAATGAAATGAAGAAATCAAGTACCGGAGGTATTGATGCCACAGACCCAACAAAAAATATGAATGTGTGGGTTGTTAACTCTATTCTTAATGAGAACGGCCAGCCAGGGGTGCTAGGTTATGCTTATTACCCTGAACATGCAGGACAGTGGTATGACGGGCTTGTATTAGGCTATCAGTATGTAGGAAAGACTGGGTCTTCCGCTCCATTTAACTTAGGAAGAACTGCTACTCATGAAGTAGGTCATTATTTAAACCTTCCTCACCTTTGGGGATCTTCCGATGCAGGATGTCAGACGGATTACTCTAATGACACTCCTACTTCTCCCGGCCCTAACTACGGAACTCCGTCTTATCCTTTAAACAGAGTTTGCGGAGGAGTAAGCCGTTCTCAAATGTTTATGAACTATATGGATTATGTGGATGACAAAGCGATGTTTATGTTCTCTACCAACCAAAAAACAAGAATGCAGGCTGTAGTGGCTGCTGCCGGTCCGAGAGCTGGTTTAAGATAATACGTACACACCCATTAATTTTTCAAATAAAAGAGCCTGAATTTTCTGATTCAGGCTCTTGTTTTATAATGATTTTGTATTGTTTTCCGGGGTGTAATCCATAAAAATGTCTCCATCCAAAGTAACGGATTTCACTTTCTTTTTAATAGGAACCGCGAGGTCTGCATGCTTTTGATCTTTTTCCCATAATGAGGGAGAAAAATGAAGCTTTTCCACTGATCCGTCTTCATAATTTAAAACTGCATCAAAAGGGATGGCAAATCCACCGGTATTATCTATATTGACCGTCAACATATCATTCAGCTGTGAAGCTCCTGTGATCTTAAGATCAATATAATTATTGGTGTAGAACCAGTTTTGAAAGAACCAGTTGAGGTTTTTCCCTGAGCCGGTATTCATTGAATTAAAATAATCCCAAGGCACCGGATGCTTTCCGTTCCAGTTGTCCATATAATGCAAAAGTGCTTTTTTAAACAGTTCATCTCCCAGATAATCCTTTAATGCCAGATAAGATAGAGAAGCTTTTACATAGGAATTATTGCCATATCCCGCACCGCTTACCTGCGTGCTCATTGTAATAATAGGCTGATCCTGTTCAGTAGAAGGATCATTGATCCATTTTTTAACCCGGAAGTTTTTATAAAATTCTTTGGCAGGCAGCTCCCCATTTTCATCAATACCGATCAGATATTCAAGAGTTGTTGCCCAGCCTTCGTCCATAAAAGCATAGCGGGTTTCATTGATGCCCATATAAAAAGGAAAATAGGTATGAGCGATCTCATGATCTGCCGTAAGCCTTGCATCACGAAGGTCATCCGGGATACTCGTATCATTGATCATCATTGGATATTCCATATCTGCATAACCCTGCACGGCAGTCATTACATTGTAAGGATATTCTACACCCGGCCATTTTTTCGAAAACCAATCCAGGTTATAACGCATCCATCCAGTATATTGTTCAAAATCCTTTGCGCCTGCTTTGTAAGCTGACTGCACGCTTGCCCTTTTTGTTTTCAGCTGAACACTGGATGCGTCCCAAACATAATGGTTGCTTAAGGCAAAACAGAAATCGGTGATATGGCTCGCTTTGAACTTCCAGACATTCCATTTGTTGGGCTTGGTCACTTTCCCGGATTTCATTTCCTGTTCGGATGCGATGTGTATTATTTTGTCACTTTTCAGGGATGCTCTATATCTTTTCAGGTACTCCGGCTGAAGTACAGCTTCCGGATTCAGAAAATCTCCGGTGGCCCATACCACAAAGTTTTTAGGAGCAGTAATGGCAAAGCTGTAGTCGTTAAAATCATTGTAAAATTCCTGCCTGTCTGAATGCGGAAGCATATCCCAGCCATTGTAATCATCATAGACAGAAATTCTCGGGAAAGAATAAGCTACGTAAAACGTTTCAGGATCTATCTGTCCTTCTCTGCCACTCTGCACGGAAAGAGGATACTCCCACTCTATTTTTACATCCGCTTTTGCCCCTGCCTTAAGAGGTTTGTTCAGTTTTACTTTCTCAACAGTTCCCCAGTCGTCACTGTTTACGTTATATTTCGTTCCGTTTACGATCAATGATTTGATGTGCAGTCCCGAAGACAGGAAATCTTTCGAGACAAAGCCTGATCTTGGTGACTGTGGCTTGTGAAGGTTATTCACAAACCGGATGGCCAGCTCCTGCAATTCGTTTGGACTGTTGTTGCTGTACACGATGGTCTCTTTTCCGGAAACCATTTTACTGACTGCATCCACTTTTACTTCTACATTATAAATTCCTTTATTCTGCCAATAGTTTTTACCCGGCGCTCCGGAAATATCACGGGTACCTTTTTCGTAGGCTTTTTTAATATTTCTCGGCATATATAATTCCTGGGCAGAGAACTGCTGCATGGAAACAGCCACTATTACGGCATAAAGAAATCGCTTCATATCTCTAATTTTTAAAAATAAGTATCAAAATTAGGAAAAATGTGACAGTAATAATGATTTCTTTTTATAATAATGTTTTATGGCTATTAGTTTTTTATTTTTTTAGATATCAGATATAAGACATCAGATTTCAGATATTACAGTGTTAATTACTGGTGACTTCGAGGCCCTCAGCCACCAGATATTTGTCCTTTCATTCCATATTTCCCGAATTGATAATCCCAAAACGCTCCACACAATAACCCTAACACTCTAAAACTTTCCCACACTCAAAACCCTAATACTCTCAAACTCTCCCACTCATCGATTACAGTCTATCTTGCTCATCCGTTTTCTTTATGGTTTTGGCATTCTTCACCGATTGGTTTCCAAAGTTAAATTTCAATGAAAGCGTAAACCCCTGAGTATCCTGATAATCCAGGAAATAATTGTCCTGATTGGCATATTTTGTACTCACTTTCTGGCCCATCGACCTGAAAATATCATTAAAAATAAATGAAGCTTCGAGCTTTTTATTTAAAAATTTCCTGTTCATCACAAAATAGGCAGCCCAGGCACCGGATATGGTAAAAGTTCCCTGTATTCCCGGTGAATAGTACTTATGCCCGGCCTCAATCTTCCAGTCGCTGTTTTTATCTAATGTGAATGAGGTAGAAATGTCAGATACCCAGTTCCAGACTTTATTTTTATAGATCTGGTTATCAATTCCTTTAAAATAATTTTCATTATGCTCCAGGTTTTCGGAAAGAATCAGTGTCCACCATGGTTTGATCTGAAAACTCTTATATAAACTGGCACCAAAAGCCTGTCCTTTTTCAATATTGGTAAAATAGTAGATCAGCTGATTGGTACTGGGTTCCTGGTACGAAATTTCCATGGAAGGATAGATCTCTTTCCTGTAATACAGATCCAGGTTCCAGCCTTTCCAGGAATAGGTCAGATTAAGATTATGGATAATGGTGGCTTTCAGCTTTGGGTCTCCCTGATAATAGGAGAATAAATTATAGTAAGACTTTGCAGGATTCAGCCATGAATAGGACGGGCGGCTGATCCTTTTTCCATAAGAAAATCCAAATTCCTGTTTATTTTCCGTAGTATATTGGGCGTAGAACGTTGGGAAAAGACTCCAGTACTTATTTTTGTTCTGTTCATAAGGTTCAGATACGATTCCTTCCAGATCTGTCATTTCAGCACGGAAACCTCCCTTGAAATTCCATTTTCCAAGATTATACGCTAATGAAGAATAGATAGCAAAATTATGTTCCTTATAATCAAACAAATTACTTTTCTCGGGCCGAAGCTGCAGGGTCCCGTTTTCATTATCTGAAAAATCCTGGCCGCTTGTTGTTTTTACGAAGCTATATTTTGCTCCGGATTCAAATTCCAGTTTTTCTCCTTTCCACTGATAATCTGCCTGGGTGGAATAGAGCTTAACATCTGCCTTATTTCGGGTAAAGAAGTTATCATCCCTCGGTTCCTCACCTTCAAAATTCAGATGGGTAAGCACATTCTGATATTTATCTGCATTGTTTCCGGTAAAATAACTGATCCATGACAGGCTGCCCTTTTTATTCAGTTTCCTGTCCAGCTGAAAGCTTAATGAATTATTAATTTTCCTTGACCAGTGGTCATTGATGGTGGTATAATCAGATTCTATCCTGTCCTGAGCATTGTAGATCAATGTAGGAACCACATAGGTTCCAAATGATTTCGGACCAAAATATCCGGAATAATTAAGGCTGAGTGTGGTGAGACTGTCCGCTTCATATTCCACATTAAAGTTCACGGTATTCTGAGCATTGTTTTTATCCTTCCTGTTCATGGTACTCACCCATCGGGTCTGACTTTCCTGATAGTTCACGTAATCCGTTCCTTCACGGTAATAGGTTCCGAATCCCCTGTAATAGCTGGCCATAAGGGAAAGTTTATCTTTTTTGTAATATTGGGAAGTTCCTAAAAGTCCTTTTGCATATTGGGTCTGAATATATTTTGAAAAAAGATTTCCGCGATATCCTTCAATCTTATTTTTCTTCATGACAATATTCAATACGGCGCTTCCTGACGCTTCATATTTTGCCGGGGGATTTGTAATGACTTCCACGGATTTTATTTCATCTCCCTGGGTGCTTTCCAGGAAGTTTTTAAGTTCTTCACCTGTAAGCATCACTTTCTTATCATTAATAGTGACCAGAATTCCTGTCCCGCCTTTCACCGCAATGACGTCATTGTTAACCGTTACATTAGGTGTTTTCTTGAGGATCTCCCAAGCATTGAGCGAAGAAATATTGCTGTTTTCCACATTAAATTCAAGGCGGTCAACTTTCCTGGTGACCACAGGCTTTTGCTTCGTCATCACTACGGCTTCTATTTCCTGGGGCTTCTTCTGAAGAATGATTTTTAAAACGCCTTCATCCTCCCGGCTCCCGATTGTTTTTTCAAAAGGAGCGTAATCTGTTTTTTTAACTGATATTTTCACGGAATCCATAGAAATCCCGTCCCAGCTGAAATGGCCTTCAGCATCTGTTTTGAGGATTTTAATCAATTCATTTTTCACATTATAGAATTCTACGTCTGCGTCGGCTATCTTCCCATTTTCGGTGTCTGTCACTAAACCTTTGATCACAGTGGTCTGAGCTGAAAGGAATATAGGAAATACCAGGAAAAGAAAAATTTTATACATAATCAGTTGGGTAAGCAAGACTGTTTCTGCTTTACGGTCCAAAATTCTGTATTTACGGAGATAATTTCGGTTAATGAAAGGTTAATGATGGGTTAATGGCTCCACGGGATAGGCTAAAGTTTTATCTTTGTTTCAGATGATGTCCAAAAGTAAATACCTGATTGCTCTTTTCGCTGCCCTGTTCCTGCTTCTGCTGGGAATACAGGTGTATTTTATGTATAAAACCTATCAGGTAAAGGAACGTGAGATCTACAGAACCGTTCATAAAGGGCTTACGGATTACACGGACAGGCTGGAAGACCTTGGCGGTATAAAAAGCAGAACGGATGATACCATTCAGAAGATCCTGATCAAATATCATGATAAAAAAATCAGTAAAAAAGAATTCCTGGCTTTTTTTGAAAACAACAGGAAGGATAATGAAAAGCACCTAAGCCAATACGTAGATTCCCGTTTTAAAAAAGAAGGGTATAAAATTGCAACCAAAACAGAGTATATTTCCATCGTTTATGCTCCCGACAGCACGCACCTTATCGACCAGCCCATCGTATTGTATGAAACCAAAAATAAAGTTACTGATTCTAAAATTTCGAATACAGGAAAATGGGAAACCACCTCGAAATCCACCACCACAGAGGGCGGACAAAGCAGGGACGATTCTTTTATTGTCAAAAGCAATACAGGGTTCCAGATTTTAAATATAAAGATGATTATTTTTAAAGAACTTGCCCTACTGACCTTATGCTGCGCCGCACTCCTTGCCAGCGTACTGCTGATTTATATTTTCACAGTAAAAAACCTGGCCCGGCAGCAAAAACAGATAGAAGTTCTCCACACCGTGGTTGATAATATTTCCCACGAATTCAAAACCCCGATTGCCACTTTAAAAATTGCATCCAAAGCTTTAAAAAAAGACCTGAATCCGGAAACCCTACCTCTAATAGACCGCCAGATCAGCCGGCTTGAAAACCTGATGTCCCAGCTACACAAAGATGAAAACGACCAGGAACCTACCGCTATACAGCCAGAAGACTGGAACTTTTTTATCCAGGATCTTGCCTTCACGTATCCGGAAGTAAAATTTGAGCTGAACAACCAGACTACGGAAGCACTGCCTTTTGATAAAAGCCTTATGGAGACGATGGTTAAAAACCTCTGTGAGAACAGCGTAAAATATGGTTCTTCTAAGGTGAGCATCCATATCAGCAGTATTCTGCATTCTCTTAAAATAGAGGTCAGTGATAATGGCTGCGGGATTGAGAAAAAGGAGCTTAATCACATTTTTGAAAAATTTTATAGGATTCAGTCTAATAATATCCATAATACCAAAGGATTGGGACTCGGGCTGTATTTTGTTAAAAAGATTGTCACGAAATACCATGGCACAACAGACGTCTCCAGCCGTCCCGAATTGGGAACTACCTTTAAAATATCCCTTCCTTATGAAAACTAAAATTCTTTTGGCGGAAGACGACCCGGATTTCGGGATGATCCTGAAACAGTATCTTGAGCTGGAGGATTTTGAGGTGGCGTGGTTTCAGAATCCGGAACAGGTTGTGGAGCTTCTGAATGCCGATTTCCCTTTTCATCTCGGCATTCTGGATATTATGATGCCTGCTATTGATGGGTTTTCTTTAGCCAAAATGATTTTAAAAGAGAAGAATAATTTCCCACTGCTTTTCCTGACCGCCAAAAATCAGAAGATCGACCGTCTTATGGGTCTGAAACTCGGGGCTGATGATTATATCGCCAAGCCCTGCGATCCGGAGGAGCTGGTTCTGAGGATCAGAAATATTCTTAAGAGAACTCAGCCTGCAACTGCCTCACAGATAAGGATCGGAGAATATGAACTGGATACGGAAAAACTCCTGCTTTCGCATCCTGAAGGAAATGTACGCCTTACGATCCGTGAACAGCAGCTTCTTCTTTTTCTTTTGAAATACAACCATTCTATGATCAAAAGAGACGATATCCTGGACAATATCTGGGAAACAAATGATTATTTTACGGGAAGAAGCCTGGATGTCTTTATCAGCAGGCTGAGAAAATATTTCATGAATGATCCCAAAATAAAAATCCAATCCCTGAGAGGAATCGGATTTGAAGTTGATTTTCCTGCGGAGTAACCAGAAACTAAAAAGCAAGTTCTGCCAGTACCGGAAAATGATCCGATGGATAGAGCAGATTCTCTCTTCTGTCATTGATATGTCTCTGGGATTTTATTTTGAACCCTTTTACGAAAATATAATCGATTCTGTCTTTAGGAATTTCATTCACATTGAAACCTGTGAATGTTCCTTTCGGACCGTAAGGTTTGGTTTCGGAATGATAAAAGCTGTCATTCAGATTCTGTGAAAGGATTTTTATCGGTTCGGAATCTTCTGTCAAATTAAAATCACCGGTTAAAGTTAGCGGAAGATTTTTAGGATTCATTTCTTTGATTTTTTTCAGAATAAGCTCGGAAGATTTCACTCTTGCCACTTTTCCGATATGATCGAAATGAAGGTTCATCGCAAGAAATTCCTTTTTAGATTTCTTATCTTTAAAAAAGGCATAGGTACAGATCCTGTTAAGTGCAGCATCCCATCCTCTTGAAGGAACTTCCGGTGTTTCCGAGAGCCAGAATGTTCCGGATTTTATGACCTGAAGCCTGTTCGTATCATAGAAAATGGCTGAGAACTCTCCTTTTTCTTTTCCATCGTCTCTTCCCACTCCCACATAGTCATAATTTTTAAGTCCGGCTTTGATATCTTTCATCTGTTCGGGAAGAGCTTCCTGAACGCCAAAATAATCGGGATGATAATAACTTAATAAATCCAAAGCATCCTGTTTTCTTTCCGGCCAGGCATTTTCTTTGTCTGAAGCCACATTCAGCCTGATATTAAAACTCATTACTTTTACATCCTGGGAAAATACCAATGTACAAAACAGCAGTAATACCATTGAAAACCTAAAATTCATAATCTTATTTTAATTAGAATAACAAAAATAGGATATCCTGATGAGAGGAGTGGTAACATTCGTATTAATTATGAGGGAAGCCAGAAGATGGAGGATGGGAGTTTATGGCGGACAGAATTGGTGATGAGGTTTAATTTTTATAGTTTAATATTTAAGGTTTAAGGTTTAATGCTTAATGTTTAATGTTTTCGGCAATATTGAACTGAAGGTCAATAGAACCTCAAGCTCCCCTCTTCCCTCTTCCCCTTCTCAACAAAAAACCGGAACTCCAATCCTGAAGTTCCGGTTGTCATACCACTTAGGTTATACTATTCTTTCGTAAACAGATATTCTCTTGCTCCCTGTTTGAAAGTAACTGTTTTTTTGTCTTTACTGAACAGAAGCACTATAGCAGCTTCTTCGAAAGTAAATTCATTACCTCCGGTGTATTTCAGGGGAAATTCCTGCTGATTTCCTGCTTTCAGATAAAGCTGTCCGCTCTTGTCTGTAAAAACCAGCTTGATCGGGTCACTTTTTATACCGTAGGTTCCTGTAAAATCTTTGGTATTAATCTTATCGACTGGCTTTTTATCAGCGGAAGGCCAGATATTATTGTTCATATTCACATCAGGAACCATTCCATCCGGATCCAGCATCACTTCTGAGATTTCTTTGGTTGAATTCACTTTAAGCAGCCATTCCGTATTCCGTTTCCAAACCTCAACAGGAATTTTCAGAATCTGTGTGGTTCCGTCTTTGAATTTCACCTGAACTGTAGTAGGCATCGGAAGCTGGCCGATATTCTCAACCGTGATCTGGGCACCGTTTTTAAAATCACCACCGGTATACTTCACGTCTTTAACAGCCTGATCGATCTTCCATTTATTGATGAACCAGCCTCTCCAGAACCAGTTCAGCTCTTCACCGGAAACATTCTCCATGGTATGGAAGAAATCCCACGGTGTAGGATGTTTGAAGGCCCAACGGTCAATATAAGTTTTAAAAGCTTTGTCAAATTTTTCAGGACCAAGGATGGTTTCTCTCAGAATCTGCATTCCTATTCCCGGTTTAAAATAAGCCAGTACGCCAATGCTTCTTTCCTTCATATTATCCGGTCCTACCATAATAGGTTCAATATTATCGCCCATCATAAAGCTCCCGCTTCTGGCAATGCTTTTCTTAGTGTAGTATTCTCCATTGTTGAATGCTTTGGTGGACAATTCATTGATAAAAGTATTGAACCCTTCATCCATCCACGCAAACAGCCTTTCGTTGGAACCTACAATCATCGGGAACCAGTTGTGCCCGAATTCATGATCCGTAACTCCCCAAAGATCTTCACCCGCAGAATCCATATGACAGAAAACAATTCCAGGATATTCCATTCCACCTTCGTTTCCTGCTACATTGGTTGCGGCAGGATAGGTATACTCATACCATTTCTGGGAGTAATGCTCAATCGCTGCCTTTGTATATTCTGTAGATCTTCCCCAGGCTTTTTCACCCCCGCTTTCAGCCGGATAAGCTGATATGGCCAAAGATTTTTTACCACTCGGAAGATTAATTTTTGCAGCATCCAGGATAAATGCCGGTGACGATGCCCACGCAAAATCTCTTGTTTTCTCTATTTTAAAGGTCCATGTTTTGGTACCTGAAGCCTGATTTTTGCCAATCTCAGATTCAGGACGGATCATTACTGTTTTGTCACTGTTTCTGGCCTGTTCCCAACGGTTATTTTCTTCTTTGCTGTATACATCCTTGTAGTTCTGCAGCTCTCCTGATGCTACCACATAATGGTTGGCAGGTACGGTAATATTGGCCGTAATATTTCCATATTCCAGATAGAATTCTGATGCACCCACGTACGGAAGCGTATTCCAGCCCATCACATCATCATATACGCACATTCTTGGGTACCATTGCGCCATGGTAAATATCTTCCCGTTTTTTGTTTTTTGCACCCCCATCCTGTCCGATCCATATTCGGGAGAAATAAAGGTATACTCGATTTTGATTTTGGCAACACCTCCTTTCGCTTTCAGTTCTTTAGGAAGATCAATCTGCATTCTGGTATCAGTAACGGTATATTTTACAGATTTACCATCCAGCATGACAGATTTAATTCTGTAACCCCCGTCCAGATCTTCACCATGAGCCCCATTTCTGCTTCCTGATGGCGGAACTACTGCATTTCCACGGGATTCTTTTGCAAACAGATTCTGATCCAGCTGCAGCCATAAAAAGCCCATCTGATCCGGACTGTTGTTGGTATAGGTAATTTCAGCAGTCCCTGAGATTTCATTTTTAGCTTCATTCAGGCTTACATTCAGATTATAATCTGCTGAATTCTGCCAATAGGCATGTCCCGGTTGTCCGCTTGCAGACCGGGTTTCTGTACCTGTCTGCGGATAAAAGAAAGGTTTGAAGGCCTCCACGTAACTGTATTTCGGAGTTTCCTGAGCCAGAGCAGACCCCGAAAATAGGAATAGGGCTGCTGCTACAACCAGACCTTTAAGTTTATAATTCATTTGAAAAAAGTTTAAATAATTTCAGGATAAGTTATAAAAAATCCCGGAATCGTTACAAATCCGGGAGGCTTTTATTGAAATTTAATTGATCTGAGTGTGATGTCGGGAAGTTTGAAGTCCGGAAACAAATACAATAGTACTTCCAGCTTCCTTCTTCCATCATCCTGTCTTGTCATTTAATTTGATTTTTTAGATTTAATCATCGCTTCAAGCGCATCCCACATTTCCTTTGGAATATCTTCAAGCATATTGAATTCTCCGGCACCCTGCAGCCATTCTCCTCCATCTATAGTCACTACTTCCCCGTTCATATAAGCTGAATAATCCGAAACCAGATAAGCAGCCAGGTTGGCAAGCTCCTGATGCTCTCCTACCCTTCTCAACGGAACTTTTTTCCTCATATCAAATTTTTCCTGAAGATCTCCGGGAAGAAGTCGGTCCCAGGCTCCTTTGGTAGGGAAAGGTCCCGGTGCAATGGCATTAAAACGGATTCCGTATTTTGCCCATTCCACGGCAAGCGATCTGGTCATGGCCAGAACTCCCGCTTTTGCACATGCTGACGGAACCACATACGCAGAACCTGTCCATGCATAAGTAGTCACAATATTAAGAACCGTGCCCGGCGTTTTAGAATCGATCCAGTGTTTTCCTACGGAAAGTGTACAGTTCTTTGTTCCTTTTAAAACAATATCCAGAATAGAATCAAAAGCCGAATGGGTAAGCCTTTCCGTTGGCGAAATAAAGTTTCCGGCAGCATTGTTCAATAAGATATCAATTCTCCCGAATTCTTTTATTGCAGCTTCTTTCATAGCTTCCACCTCATCCCAGTTTCTTACATCACAAGCTACGGAAAGCACTTTACCGCCAGTTTCATCTTCCAGCTCTTTAGCAGTAGCCTGCAGTTTTTCCAGATTACGGGAAGTGATCACTACTTTTGCCCCCAGTTCCAGGAAATACTTCGTCATTGCTTTTCCAAGACCGCTTCCGCCTCCCGTGACAATAGCTACTTTATCTTTTAATGCACCTTCGCGTAACATCGGTTGTGTATATAAATTCATATAATTTTATTTTTTCTTAAAAATACTAAATATTGAATTCATGCCATTTAAAATAATGGGATAAATAATAATGTTATAAATAGCTATTCTCCATTTCTCTATGTAAGTTGCTGGATGGAGCGAACTGATAGCAGCTGAATAATCTCGCGCAGATTTTACAGATTATGCAGATTATAAAATATAAGGATCTGCGGGAGAAAATAAAAAAAGCCGCTTCACAGTTTGTGAAACGACTTTCTTATAATTACAAGATTAAATTATGAAACCACCACTCCTTTAAACGAAAGGGTTTTTGGAGTCTTGCTATCGCTGGTTGTTACATTTACGGTTTTCATGAATGCTCCAGATGCAGCTGCGTTATAGCTGGCTTCAACAAATCCTTTTTTTCCTGGCAGGATCGGAGTTTTTGTATAATCCGCTGTTGTGCATCCGCATGATGGAGCTACATTTTCTATAATGATAGGTTTTGAACTGGTATTGGTAAATTCAAATCTGATCAATTTCGGTTTTCCCTGAGGAATATTTCCTACATCAATAGATTCTGATTTCCATTTAATGGCATCTGCTAATTTTGTTACTACCGGATTGCTGTCCACCGGAAATACATTGGCATAAAACGGTGAGAACGCCAGTACTGCCAAAAGGGCTGTGATTTTTAAATTTTTCATGAGTATAAATTTTATAGAGTTAAATATGATGATCTGATTGAATATGACAAATGTAAACCGGATAACCAGTACAAGTTGTTAACCGCTACCAAACATTTGTTAACGAGTTGTTAATGATAAAAGATTAATAGATATTTTTGGATAATATTGTTTCAGGAAATGAAAATCAAAAAGCTCAATATTATTATCACACTGGGATTCATTGCTATTATCGGAATTTTAATAGCCCAGCTTCTCTGGACCCGTCAGGCTTATAATCTTGAGGATAAAAAATTTAATCAGAAAGTAAATATCGCTTTACTGGAGGTGGCGGAAAAATTATCCGGAGGAAAAGCGGCTTACACGGAAAGCCCGGTACAGGCTATTTCGAATGATTATTATGTTGTCAATATCAACAATGAATTTCATCCGGTTGTGCTGGAACATTATCTGAAAACAGAATTCACCCGTTTCCAGATCAATACCAACTATGCCTACGCCCTGTACAATTGCCACAGTGATAAAATGGTGTACGGAAAATATATTTCGACGCATCAGGAAGCTCCCAACCACAAAGTGATCAATTTCCCGAAACATAAAAACCTGATCTATTATTTTTCGATCCGTTTTCCTGATAAAACCACTTACCTCATCAGCTCCTTAAGATTCTGGTACATCCTTACCGGCGCTTTGATCATTATTCTCCTGGTATATGTGTATTCGATATATACGATTATCCAGCAGAAAAAGTTTACTGAGCTGCAGCGCGATTTTATCAATAATATGACTCATGAGTTCAAAACTCCTTTATCTTCTATACTCTTAGCTTCAGAAGCCCTTAACAAGCAGGATCTGGTACAGGAAAATTCCAGGCTGCAGACCTATACTTCCATTATCATCAATCAAAGCTACAAACTGAACAGCCATATTGAAAAAATACTGAATATTGCCAAAAATGATTCTTCCGGACTCTCTTTAAAGCCTCAGAAAATCATGCTTCTTCCTTTTATCCAGGAAATTGCAGATACGATTCAGCAAAAGAATGAGCATCTTAGTATCCATATTGATATTGACAGCAGCACTTCAATAATGGCAGATGAATTTCATTTCACCAATATCATTTACAACATCCTGGACAACTCCATCAAGTATTGTGAAACAAAACCTGTTATTACCATATCGTCCTATAAAGATTCAAAAGGGCTATCTTTAAAGTTTAAAGACAACGGAATGGGCATTCCCGCAAAAAATATTCCTCATATCTTTGACAAGTTTTACCGGGTGAGTACCAGAAAAAGTGAGGAGATCAATGGTTTCGGGCTGGGATTATTTTATGTAAAGAAAGTAGTCCAGCAGCATAACTGGAAAATATCGGTTGAGAATAATACGGACAAAGGCATTACCACCACGCTCTTTTTTCCGTTTAACAATAAGGTGTGAACATGGAGAAATCTAAAATTTTATACGCAGAAGATGATAAAACCATAGCCTTCCTGATCCAGGACAGCCTGGAAAGCTATTATGACATCAACTGCTATCCGGATGGAAAATCTGCACTGGAAGCATTCCACAACGGAAGTTTTGATATCTGCCTTCTGGATATTATGATGCCGGAGCTGAACGGGTTTGAAGTTGCTGAACAGATCCGCAGTAAAAACTCTGAAATTCCCATTATTTTTATTTCCGCTAAAGCCCTGAAAGAAGACCGGATCAAGGGATTGAAAATTGGCGCCGATGATTATCTCGTAAAACCCTTCAGCATTGAAGAACTGATCCTGAAAATTGAAGTTTTCCTGAAGCGTACAAAGAAAACAGATCCTTCACCTCCAAAGTACACAGTAGGAAAATATGATTTCGATCCGAAAAACTATACCCTGCAAACTCCGGACAGCAGAATCACCCTTACCCAGCGGGAATCTGAACTGCTGTTATATTTCATCCACCACAAAAATACCGTTCTGAAAAGACAGGATATCCTGAAAGCCATATGGGGAGATGATGATTATTTTATGGGCAGGAGCCTGGATGTTTTTATTTCCAGATTACGGAAAGTGCTGGCGGATGAGCATAATATTCTGATTGAAAATCTGCATGGGATAGGTTTCCGGTTTTCTGAAAAAAATATTTAAACTTTTATTTCTATAACCATTAAGATTGATTCATTTTTCTTATCTCGCAGATTAAATAGATTCAGCAGATCTTGTAGGATGCTAAATAAAAATCAAAGATTTAAAAAAAACTAATGTGTTCTTTTTATTGATCATTTATTGCTCTTAAAGAAACTTAAGTGTTCGAAAACTTTTGTGACTTTTGTGGTTAGTAATTGTTAAACCAGGGATCTCTCAGGTTTTCACAGATGCTTGCAGATATTTTTGAAACATTAAGAAGAGTGAAGGAAATAAGGATAGTTAAGGGAAAAATCTGAACATTTTTTAAGTCGTGAGCTTTACAAACTTATTATTCTTAAAAGCTTAAATCAATCTTAATGTTTCAAAATAATGATTTCTTCATCAATTTAACATAGTGGTCAAAGAATTTTATTCAACTTAAAGCAATAAATGATTATTCTTTGATTTTTGATTAATTTTAACCTTTGAAAATTTCTTATTAATGAAAAAGCACGGAACCACTGTTTTTCTATTTCTTCTGTTTTTCAGTTTACATCTTAAGGCTCAAAAATTTGAAAAATTAATACAATACGTCAATCCGCTGATCGGGACGGAAAAAATGGGACACACATATCCCGGGGCAACCGTTCCTTTCGGGGCAGTGCAGCTAAGCCCGGAAACGGACACCATTTCCTATGAGCTCAACGGAAAATACAATGGTGAAGTATATAAATACTGTGCAGGCTACCGATATGAGGACAAAACCATTGTGGGCTTCAGCTCTACACATTTCAGCGGAACCGGGCA
This sequence comes from Chryseobacterium phocaeense, assembly GCF_900169075.1. NCBI lineage: Bacteria > Pseudomonadati > Bacteroidota > Flavobacteriia > Flavobacteriales > Weeksellaceae > Chryseobacterium > Chryseobacterium phocaeense. The sequence goes on along the minus strand of NZ_LT827014.1, from coordinate 1,071,185 downwards.
TTCTGACCTCGGGGATTTTTTAATCATGCCGACCGTAGGAAGGCTGCAGCTGAATCCGGGAACTGCGTCTCATCCTGAAAACGGCTACAGAAGTAGATTCTCCCATGAAAATGAAAAAGCGGAAGCCGGCTATTATAAAGTAAAACTGGATGATCATAATATTCTGGCGGAACTTACAGCTTCCACGAGAACAGGAGTTCACCGTTATACCTTTCCAAAATCTGACCAGGCGCATATTATTTTAGATCTGACAGCCGGAATTTATAACTATGACGGTAAAAATGTCTGGACCTATGTACGCGTGGAACAAGATGGCACGGTTACAGGTTACCGCCAGACCAACGGATGGGCAAGAACCAGAACGGTTTATTTTGCGATGAAATTTTCAAAACCTTTTAAATCATACGGGCAGAAAAATTTTGATGGACCGCAGGTTTACAGAGGATTTTGGAGAAAATTCGACCAAAACAAGAACTTCCCTGAGATCGCCGGAAAAAACCTGAAAATGTTTTTCGATTTTGACACCCGGGAAAATGAAGCCATAGAAATAAAACTGGCCATATCCCCGGTAAGCCAGACCAATGCTCTGGAAAATCTGGATAAAGAAACCGGCAATCAAAATTTTGACCAGATAAAAACTCTGGCACAGGAAAACTGGAACAAAGAACTTAATAAGATAGTTATCAAAGGTTCAGACACAGAAAAAACCAACTTTTATACAGCGATGTACCATACGTTCATCAGCCCTACTACTTATATGGACACCAATGGGGAGTATAAAGGGCTGGATCAGAATATTCATAAGGCAGAAGGTTTTACCAACTACACTACCTTCTCGATCTGGGATACCTACCGTGCGCTTCATCCTTTCTTCAATATTATCCAGCCAAAACGGAATAACGATATGGTAAAATCCATGATGGCCCATTATGATCAGTTCTCTATGAAAATGCTTCCTATCTGGTCCCATTATGCCAATGACAACTGGTGTATGAGCGGTTACCACAGCGTAAGTGTTGCAGCAGATGCGGTGATCAAAGGAAACTATACCGGTGATGCGAAAGAAGTTCTGAAAGCCTGCATCGCGACAGCCAACAAAAGAGATTACGAAGGAATAGGATATTATATAGATATGGGGTATATCCCGGCGGATAAAAACGGAACTTCTGTTTCCAATACGCTGGAATATGCTTATGATGACTGGGCCATTGCGCAGCTCGCAAAGCATCTGGGTGAAACGGAAATCTATAATCAGTTTATGAAACGCTCTGAAAACTGGAAAAATAATTTCGATCCTCAAACGGGATTTATGCGGCCGAGACTAGCTGATGGAAGCTTCAAAAAAGATTTTGATGTCCTGAGTACACACGGACAGGGCTTCATTGAAGGAAATTCCTGGAATTACAGCTTTTTTGTTCCCCAAAACCCGGACGGTCTGATCCACATGATGGGTGGAAAGAAAAAATTTGCTTCAAAGCTGGATGAATTGTTCTCCATGCATCTTCCCGATGAGTTTTTTGCCGATACAGAAGATATTACCCGGGAAGGAATCATCGGTGGCTATGTTCACGGAAACGAACCGGCTCACCATGTGGCCTATTTTTACAACTGGGCGGGACAACCTTGGAAAACACAGGCCCAGATCAGAAGTATTCTTGATATGCAGTATAAAGCAACACCAGACGGTTTAGGTGGAAATGATGACGCAGGGCAGATGAGCGCCTGGTATATTTTAAGTTCACTCGGGTTTTACCCTGTTGCCCCGGGATCTGAAGATTACGCTATAGGAAGTCCGGCTGTAGACCATGCCGTTTTAAACCTGGAAAACGGGAAAACATTTGAAATAGAAGCAGTAAACCAAAGCCCGAAAAATGTGTATGTTCAGAAAATCATTTTGAACGGAAAGGAAATTAAAAATTTCACCTTAAAACATTCTGAAATTGTGAATGGTGGAAAGCTTACATTTCATATGGGTGCCAAGGCGAAAAAATAATTTGTTTAAACACTAATTTCACAAATACTTTGCACAAATTTCACAAATTTAAAATGTAAGAATTTGTGGGGAGAAAAAATAAAAACGACTGTTTATTGCAGTCGTTTGCTTTTTATATGTTTTGGCTAAAGCCCGTTCTTATTGATATCATCAGATTAAAGTTCCCATCAATATAATTAGATTGAAATTATAATTTAACCTGAGTTCGGGATAACAAATTTCTGTTTTTATAATGTTGTCTGGAAGTTTAAAGGATGAAGAGGGAAGTTGTTGAAGTCTGAAAGCAGAACTTTACAGCAACTTTATTAATTTTTAAATCCAGATTTGATCAAATTCCATGACCGGCGTTTAATATAAATACCTGGTATTAACTTCCAGCCTCCCTCTCCCTGCTTCCAGCCACTTCATGTGAAATTTTTTTATCCCGAACTCAGGTTAATTTACAGCATCTCTTCTTTAATTTTCCGCTTATGCGTTTTCCCCCACTCCGAAAGCGCGATGATAACGGGTTTCAGTGTCCGGCTGTAATCTGTGGAGATATATTCTACCACAACCGGAGTCTGTTCCGCATGAACCACTCTTTTTACAAAACCATTTAATTCGAGATCTTTCAACTCATTGGAAAGCACCCTTGCTGAAATACCATTGATTGTTCTTTGTAATTCATTAAAACGGATGTTTCCATGTTCCTGCAGAACAATGATGATCTTCAGCTTCCATTTTCCACCGATCACATAAATGGCATCTTCCACTGAGGAAAGATTTTCAGAACATTTTCCCGTAAACAAATGCTTTTCTAAAACCACAGAATTTTCCATACACTTCAATTAACTAACAAAAAGGTTAGTACTAACCTTTTGTTTACTACTAACTTTTGATAAGCAAATGTACATAATTTTGCTAAAGAAATTTTAATTAAAAAAAAATGAAAAACATACTTCACATTATTTCAAGTCCGAGAGCTGAAATATCTGCAAGCAGAAAATTAGGAAATGCAGTGATCGAAAAAATTCAGGAAAAATATTCAGATACTGCCGTAAAAGAACGTGATCTGACGAAGAACCTGGTTCCTCTTCTGGAAGAGGTGCACATCAATACTTTTTTTTCGCCGGCAGAAAGTTATTCTTCCGAGCAGCAGGAAATCAACACCTATTCTGAAGAACTGATCTCTGAATTGAAGGAAGCAGATATTATTGTTATTGATTCCCCAATGTACAATTTTTCTGTCCCGGCCACACTCAGAGCTTATTTTGACTTCACTTCAAGAGCAGGATACACGTTCAAATATGATGAAAATGGTCCTCAGGGGCTTTTAGACAACAAGAAACTGTATATCGCTTTTACTTCCGGGAATATTTATTCGCAAGGTCCTTACCAGATTTATGATTCCAATGTTCCGTACATCAAAAACGTTTTCAGTTTCTACGGGGTCACGGATGTAAGTGTTTTCCGCGCAGAGGGTTTAGCTATCCCCGGAATTCAGGAAACTTCTTTGGAAAAGGCCATTGAAGGGATCAGGATTGATTAATTTTTTTAAAACAGACGCTAGAAAAACGAAGCCTTTTCAAATTTGAAAAGGCTTCGTTTTTATTTATTCCTGAACTTCAAAAAGCAAACGCTCTCCGAATTTCTGTTCATTTATTTTCCCGTTGTCATATACCAGATGTCCGTTCACAAATGTCTGCGTCACTTCAGAATGCAGATTCATCCCTTCCAGCGGGCTCCATCCGCATTTGTAAAGGAGATTGTCTTTAGCTACGGTCCAGTCGGCATTCAGATCAACCAAAACAAGATCTGCCTTATATCCTTCGCGCACAAAACCTCTTTTTTCAATTCTGAAAAGAATAGCAGGATTGTGGCTCATCTTTTCAACGATCTTTTCCAGAGAAATTTTTCCATTCCTGTAATTTTCAAGCATCACAGCTAATGAATGCTGGACCAATGGTGCTCCTGAAGGGCATTTGGTATAGGTATTCTGCTTTTCTTCGGCTGTGTGCGGCGCATGATCTGTTGCCACTACGTCAATTCTTCCATCCAGAAGAGCTTCCCAGAGCCCGTCCTTGTCATGTTGTGTTTTTACGGCAGGATTCCATTTGATCAGGGAACCTTTCGTTTCATAATCGTCATTTGTAAATGTCAAATGATGAACACACACCTCGGCGGTAATTTTTTTGTCTTTTAAAGGAATATCATTTCGGAAAAGTGCTGTTTCCTTCGCTGTTGACAGATGAAAGACATGAAGTCTTGCTCCGGTTTTTTCGGCCAGTTCAATCGCTTTTGAAGAAGATTTGTAACAAGCCTCTTCACTTCGGATCATATGGTGGAATTTCACAGGAATATCTTCTCCGTATTCATCAAGATATTTCTGGGTATTTGCCCTGATGGTGGCTTCGTCTTCACAGTGAACGGCAATCAGCATTTTGGTACTGCTGAAAATATTTTCCAGGGTTTCCGGATTGTCTACCAGCATATTTCCGGTAGAGGAACCTAAGAATAATTTGATCCCCGGAACATTTCTCGGATTGGTTTTTAAAACTTCCTCCAGATTATCATTGGTCCCGCCCATCATAAAACCGTAGTTGGCGTAAGCTTTCTGAGCCCCAAGTTCATATTTATCAGCCAGCAATTCCTGGGTCACTGCATTCGGAACCGTATTCGGCTGGTCGATGAAGCTTGTGATTCCTCCGGCAATGGCTGCTTTGGATTCGGTTTCAATATCTCCTTTATGCGTCAGTCCGGGATCCCTGAAATGCACCTGATCATCTATAACACCGGGCAGAAGATATTTTCCGGACCCGTCAATGATCTGATCTGCATCTTCAGAGATGGAGCGTTCTATTTTGGAAATCAGGTCATTTTCTATTAAGATATCGCTTTCAAAGATCTGGCCTTCGTTTACGATATTTACGTTTTTGATTAGGGTCTTCATTTTACTTTTAGAAATTAGATGTTAGAATTAGAAGTTAGAAAAGCACTCAGTTACAAATTACAAGTGAATATTGGCACCTCCACCGCTAATTTCTAACTTCTAACCTCTAGCTTCTATTAATAAGCAAAATTAAGGTTTATGAATGAATTTTAATGCCGCAGATTATAAATCAATTTCTAAATATTTACATTTGCATAAAATTTCCGAATTTGTATAAGAAGTTATTTGGTCAGACCGCCGTATACGGGCTTAGTTCAGTATTAGTCCGTATTTTCCCGTTCATTATTGCACCAATCGTTACGAAGGCTTTCGGGCCGGCTGCTTCGTCCCCTTTTGTGGACTGGTATTCCATTGCAGGTGTTATCACCGTATTGCTCACGCATGGAATGGAAACCTCATTTTTCAGGTTTGCACAGGAAGAAAGCATTGACAAGAAAACATTGATCTCCACATGTTCGGTGAGCATCATCAGCATTGCTCTGATCTATCTCGGTTTGGGATATGTCTTCAGGAACGAATTGGCTATCGCGTTTGAGACTCCTGACCAGGTCAATTATCTGGTTATATTCTTATTTATATTATCCCTGGATGCTTTTTCAACCATCCCATCCGCAATATTAAGGTTGCAGGGGAAAGCATTTAAATATATGTTTTCCAAAGTAGCCGGATCTGTGGTGTACTTTTTACTGGTGGTATTTTTTATCAAATGGCTTCCCAAACATCCTGAAGGAATTCTGGGTTTAAAGTATGACCCACAAATAGGAGTAGGCTACGTGTTCATCGCCAATCTGGTACAGAGTATCATCACGCTGCTGATTGTAGGAAAAGAATTTTTCAGCTTCAGCATTTCCAAATTTGATTTTAATTTATGGAAACGAATTATGAATTATTCCTGGCCGGTGATGATCGCAGGCCTTGCCGGAATTGTCAACCAGACGCTTGACAGGCAGTTTCTGAAATATCTCCTTCCCGCTGATGAAGCACGCCACCAGATCGGAGTCTATGGCGCTGTTTATAAAATTGCAACATTTATCACAGTGTTCCGACAGGCATATCAGTTGGGGATAGAACCTTATTTCTTTTCAAGTTTTAAGAATAAGGATTCCCATAAAACCTATGCAGTCCTAATGGATGTGTTTGTGATCTGCAGCTGCATTATCTATATGGGATTGATGGTCAACCTTCAGTGGATTTCAGAAAAATACCTGAGCAACCCGCTGTATTATGAAGGGATTGAGATCATTCCATTTGTGATGCTGGGAGCTTTATTTCTGGGAATATACCTGAACCTTTCTATCTGGTATAAATTATCTGACCAAACCAGAGTCGGATTGTATATTTCAGTAATAGGGGCATGCATCACCATTTTCATCAACTTTTTCTTTATTCCGGAATACGGATACTGGGCAAGTGCCATGGCTGCCCTGATTACTTTTATGTCCATGATGGTAATTTCCTATATCTGGGGACAGAGGCAATACCCTATTCATTATAATACCGGGAAAATTGCCCTTTATCTTTTCTTCACCATTACCTGCTCGCTGGTCTCTTTTTACTGCTTCCGAACCAATTATTTTGTAGGAAATTTATTCCTGCTTCTTTTCATTGGTCTGGTAGCTTATAAAGAAAAAGCTATTGTATCTAAAATAATAAAAAGGTCCTAAAATTCTGGCCCTTAATTTGCTATCATTGAGTTCTTAAAAAAATTAAACACTGGTTTATAAAGATGATAAATAATACGTCCACCACTCGTTTTAATTATTATCTTTAACCTGATCAAAAGTAACACTAACAAATAAAATAGTACCGTATAATCTATGAAAATAATTGTTCCAATGGCTGGACGCGGATCCAGATTACGTCCACATACCCTGACAGTTCCGAAGCCGCTTATTCCTATTGCAGGAAAACCTATCGTGCAGAGACTGGTGGAAGATATTGCTAAAGTAGCAGGAGAAAATATTGAAGAGGTTGCATTTATCATTGGGGATTTCGGACCGGAGATTGAAAAATCTTTGCTGCAGATCGCTGAAAAGCTGGGAGCAAAAGGAAGCATCTATTACCAGACAGATCCGCTTGGAACGGCACACGCTATAAAATGTGCAGAGGATTCCATGCAGGGAGATGTGGTGATTGCTTTCGCCGATACGCTTTTCCGTGCAGATTTCCAGCTTGATAAAAATTCAGATGGGGTGATCTGGGTAAAGAGCGTAGAAGATCCTTCCGCTTTCGGGGTGGTAAAACTGGATAATTACGGCTTCATTACAGATTTTGTAGAAAAACCTCAGACTTTTGTTTCAGATCTTGCCATCATTGGGATTTATTATTTCAACAGTGCTGAAAAGCTGATGAACGAGATCAATTATATTATGGATAATGATATTAAAAACGGAGGGGAATACCAGCTGACTACCGCATTGGAAAACCTGAGATCTAAAGGCGCAAAATTCAGCCTCGGGAAAGTAAACGACTGGATGGACTGCGGAAACAAAAATGCCACTGTAGAAACCAACAGCAAAATTCTTGCCTATGAAAAAGAAGAAATGCTGAATTATCCGGCATCGGCAGTTATTGAAAATTCTTTGATCATTCAGCCATGCTTTATCGGGGAAAATGTAAAAATCTCCAATTCAAAAATCGGCCCGGGCGTTTCATTAGGAAACAATACCATAATTATCAATTCAAATATTGAGAACTCTCTGATTCAGGAAAATACAAAAATCAACCACGGTAATCTTTCCAATTCCATGATCGGAAATTCTGCCCAGTACTTTGGAGTGGCCAGGGAAATTTCTTTAGGTGACTACTCAGTTTTGGATTTTTTATCTAAATAAGAACAGAAATAATTCATATAAAACAAGATACCTCCGGACCACACAATATTTTTTGTGTGGTTTGGCGTTAATATTGCAGCGTATTTTTTTAAATCGAAAGATATATACATGAAAAACTGGATCCCGATACTTCTCATATTTCTTACATTATCATCCTGTAAAACAAGGAATGCTGCTAAAAATAACAGGGGCAATACACAGGACAGCACCATGGTAGCTGATGACAACAGAAATCCCAAAGACGCCAATGAACCGGTAAGAGATAAGCTTACCTTCTTCGAACATGTGATTATCCCGCCGAAATTTGAGCAGATCAAGATCAACAGCAAGGTGAATGTGGAAACAGGAAGCTTTATTCCAACGCTTGATGCTATTATCTATATTGAAAATGATAAAAAGGTATGGATGAATCTTCAGGCCCTTTTATTTAATGTGGCCCGGGGTATTGCAACTCCTGAAGGCATCAAGGGACAGGATAAAACCAGCAAAACCTATATAGATTCGGATTTTGATTATCTGAATAACCTGCTTAATGTTAATTTCATAGATTACAAATCACTGGAAAAGATATTAATGGGAAGAACTTTTGTTAAGATCAACGACTCCCAGTTCACGCTGACCCAGAATGCACAGGGGTTTAAAATGGTTTCGAACAACAATCAGAAAATTGTTACCGATCAGAAAACCAGAGAGTATAAAATTGTCCTCAATTACGATACGAATTATGATCTGCTGAGCGTCAATTTAAAGGATGTTTTATCTTCAGACGAGCTGGAAATCTCTTACAGCAACTGGAATGAATACAGCGGAATCCGCCTTCCAAAAAATGTTAAAATAATTATAAAAGGCTCAAAATCTAGTCAAATTTTATTGGAAAATACGAAATTTGACTTTTCGAGGATGGAAACACCTTATTCTGTACCGTCCAGTTATAAGAAAATTGAGATTAAATGATTAAAAAATTTAGCTTTTTAATAGGTATTCTTCTGTTCGGTCTTCACCAGGGACAGCAGAACAAAGAACAGCTTCAGAAACAGAATGCCGATCTTAAAAAACAAATTATACAAATAAATACAGATCTGGCGAAAACCAGAACTGAATCCAAACTTTCAGTGGCCTATCTTACCAACGTCAATAAAAAACTTGTTCTAAGGGAAAAGGTATACACCAATACCCAGAAAGAAAAAAGGTTTATTGAGGATGAGATTTACCTGCGCCAGCTGGAAATCAACCGTCAAAATAAGGAACTTGCGGTTCTGAGAAAAAATTATGCTGATGTTCTTGTCAATGCTTACAAAAACAAGGGGGTACAGAACAAAGTAACCTTCATTCTATCATCCAAAAACTTAGGCGAAGCCATAAGAAGAGTACAGTATCTGAAACAGTATGCTGACTATCAGGATAAAAAAGCAGCAGAGATAAGCAATGCAGCAGCTCAGATTAAAAAATCTATTGCACAGAAGCAAAATTCCGCAAGAGAAAAAGAAAATCTTCTTGTGAACCAGCAAAAAGATCTTGCCACCATTAATGCAGAAAGAGCTCAGAAAGAGCAACTCTTATCAGATTTCAAGAAAAATGAAGCTAAGCTTACGGTAGAACTTAAGCAAAAGCAGGTTCAGTCTAAGGCTTTGGAAGGCCAGATCAGAGCAATTATTGCTGAAGAAATCAGGATAGCTAAAGCTGAAGAAGAAGCGAGAAGAAAAGCGGAGGCTGAAAAAATCCGTATGGCTAAAATTATTGCAGATAGAGAAAAAGCAAGGATTGAGGCAGAAGCTAAAGCCAGAGCTGAAGCACTGGAAAGAGAAAGAAAACTGGCCGAAATTGAGGCCAAAAAAGCCGCAGACCTGGCTGCCAAAAGAGCTGAAGAAGAGAGAAAACGTAATGAAGAAGCTGCAAGAGCAGAAGCAAGCGCAAGGGACGAAGCCCGTAGAGTGGCTGCAAAAAAAGCCTCAGATGAAGCGAATGCCAGAGCAAAAGAAGCATCAGACAAGCTGATTGCCGCAAGAGCCGCAGAAGCTGCGCTAAACAAGAAAAAAGAAGAAGAGAAAAAAGCTGCGGAAACCAAAGCAATGACCAGCTATGGGGTTACCACGACCACAGGAAGCAGTTTTGCAGACAGCAGAGGAAGATTGGGCTATCCGGCAGACAGAGCCGGGCAGATCACCCACCGTTTCGGAAGACAGCCACACCCGGTGTTCAAAAATATTGTTGAGGAAAATACAGGAATCAAAATAGCAGTCCCGTCGGGAACTCGTGCCAAATCTGTATATCCGGGATCAGTTTCTTCAGTACTGGCCAACAGCGACGGGACCAAAACCGTTATGGTAAAGCACGGAAGCTATTTTACGATTTATTCCAACTTAGGAAGTGTAAGTGTCTCCAAAGGCCAGCAGGTTTCTTCCGGTACTCCGGTAGGAACAGTAGCTCAGGATTTCGACGGCTCTTATACGCTTGATTTCCAGGTATGGAACGGAAATACACCAGTTGACCCATTAGGTTGGATTTCATATTAAAAAAAGCGTAACTTTGCAAAAATCTTAGAGATGAACACATTAACAATACTTGCCTTATCATGGCAGCACATCCTTATCGTAGCAATCCTTCTGGTATTGCTTTTTGGAGGAAAGAAAATTCCGGAATTAATGAGAGGAGTTGGTTCAGGAATCAAAGAATTTAAAGATGCAGTGAAGGAAGAAGATAAACCAGGCGCTGAAAAAAAAGCCTCTTCTGCCGATAATAATAACACTACCAGCAACTAAAAATTCCTCAGAATTAATGAATTTTACCGAGACTGCATGGAAAGTTTTCAATCAATCTATTGAAGACTATCACGTGTCCGATGACGTTAACGCTCTAATTAATAACCCGTTTGAAAAAGACAGTTTGGAACGGATTTTGTATGCAAAGAACTGGATTGATACCGTTCAATGGCATTTAGAAGATATTATTAGAGATGAAAATATTGATCCCGCTGAAGCTCTTCAGTTGAAGAGAACGATAGATGCTTCCAACCAGAAAAGAACAGATCTGGTAGAATTTATCGACAGCTGGTTCCTTACAAAGTTTGAAAATATAACTCCTGGACCTGACGCAAAAATCAATACGGAAACTCCCGCTTGGGCAGTTGACAGGTTATCAATTCTTGCGTTAAAGGTTTATCATATGTCATTAGAAGCCAATAGAGAATCCGCTTCTGAAGAGCACCGTGCCAATTGCCAGGCCAAACTGGATGTACTGCTTACTCAGAAAGAAGACCTATCCACTTCTATAGATCAGTTGCTTACTGATATTGAATACGGTAATGTTAAGATGAAGGTATACAAACAAATGAAAATGTATAACGATGATAGTCTTAACCCGATCCTCTATCAAAAGGGGCAGCAAAAATGAAAAAACTATTTTTTTTTGGAGTACTACTAATTATCACTTCTTGTGCAACGGAAAAGCTTAATCTTTCTCCGCTGTCCAATAATTTTTATAGCGAAACAAAGGGTTCTGATTCCGACAGAGGGGCAAAAAAAGGCTTTGATATCAATATTAAAGAAAATGTAAATGCTTCTGAAATTTCAAATCTGATTTCCACTTTTCCAAAGTTTAAGAATAATGGTCTGAATGATGAAATAACAAGCTTGAAATACAGCCTTCAGAATTATTTATATGCCATAGATGCCAATAACCCGGCAGGAAAAAACAGAGCCGTTAAAAGCTTCGAAAAATCTTATAAGAAAATTCAAAAACTCAGACAGAAGCTTGATAAAGATGATGATGAAGTGCTAAACAGATATCTGGTCCGTTTGAAAACCAATATTTCTGTAATTGAAGATTCTTTAAAAGGAAATTAAAAAACTAACCACTATTAATGATTAAAGTTCAGGCAGAGGCCAACGTTCCCACAGAACACGGCTCTTTCCGAATGATCGCTTTCTCCGAAAACGAAAATGACTGGATGCCACATATGGCCATCATTGCAGAAAATACAGATTTCTCCAAACCGGTGAACGTACGTTTCCATTCAGAATGCATTACAGGAGAGGTTTTCCATTCAAAAAAATGTGAATGCGGACAACAATTGGATGCCGCAATGAAATATACCCATGAGCACGGAGGCATCATTGTATACCTTCGTCAGGAAGGAAGAAATATCGGGATCATCAATAAACTGAAAGCCTATTCGCTTCAGGAAAAAGGCCTCGATACCGTACAGGCCAATCTGGAACTGGGCCTTCCAGCTGATGACAGGAACTTCGGGGTGGCTATTGAAATTCTTAACCTATTAGAGGTAAAAGACATCAATCTTCTCACCAACAACCCTGAAAAAGTAAAATACGTTGTAGACAGCAATATCCATCTTAATTCAAGGATTCCTTTACAGATTCCTGCCAATGAAATAAGCAGAGGCTACCTGCAGACGAAAAAAGATTTCTTCGGTCATTTACTCGATGATAATGACAATTAGATAAACATAAAAAGCTCCGGAAATTTCCGGAGCTTTTTATTTATTCTGAATCATGTAATATTCTGTTACTGCCTTGTGACAGACCAACTGCCACTCCAGTGTTTAAAATTCCAGGTTCCGGACTTGCTCTGTAAACTTCCGTACAGTACAAAACCTTTTGGGGACGGCGCCGGATTCAAAGCGCCGCTTGCCCCCTGGATGCTGGTATAGTGTACCTCTGCTACCGCTCCATTTTCAGCCCTTGTTACCTCAATACTGCCGCTTTTGCTTACATTCAAAATCAAAGTCCCACTGATGGCATCTCCTGAGTACGTACCTACCCATTTCCCCATAAAAGGAGATGTATAGTTTTCCTGAGCATTATTTTCATGTATAGTATTGATAATTTCGTCTGTCAGCGTCTCGCTACAAGATATCAGAGATACAGATAAAATCAGTAAAAATTTAAAATATAGATTTTTGATCATGGTTATTATATTGTCCAGATGATAAAATTAAACTTTTTTATTTTTTTAAAACAAGGTTTCAGCATATAAAATCAAAAGCTCCGGAATTTCTCCCGGAGCTTTTTTAATTATAAAAAACTGAAAAGATATTCTTATTACTTTTTAAAGCCGATTTTAGATTCGTCAATATTGTAATATTTAATTACACTATTGTAATCACTATAATTAACTCCACTTTTAGCAGCTTTCCCCCCACCAACACCTGATCCGTTTGCAGGAACAACAAGCACTCTGAACATTTTACTTTGGTAGTAAGATGGATTTGCAGCTAAGCTGAACCCAGCTGTAGAATTAATATTGATAGTAGCGCTATATTTACTGAATTCATAAATATAATCTACAGCATCATTGTTTGGATTACCCACATAATAAGTATACGGAAGAAGTTTCCAAATAGGTGAATCTCCATCAGTACCAATCTGCATATAAACAAGTACCATATCGGACTGTACTAAAGGCTTAATAAAATCATCACTCCATCTATAAAGATTATCATTAATCCTAGTGAAAGTAGGATTTATATCAAATGACTGGCTTATGGTATCATAATCTACGGCCTGTACAACATCATCGTCGTCATCACAGCTATATGCCGTAAAGCCTACAGCCCCCAGAAATAAAAATAAAAGTAATTTTTTCATTTTTAGAAAGTTTAGTTATTATTTATAAAGCGTATTCAAATCATATACCAAAAGTTTCAAAAACTTTGTTTTCCTGATTTTTTTAATTGTATTTTTGTTCTTATTCAAAAGATCATGAAGAAATTGTTATATACTTCCCTCTTTGTTTTTTCATTAATAAGCTTTACAGCCAAAGCTCAGTATCAGCCCAAAAACATTTCTAAAGAAGACCTGAAGAAAGCCCACCACTGGGTAGATAAAACCTACCGGTCTCTTTCTCAGGATGAAAAGCTAGGCCAGCTGTTTATTGTGGCACTGTATACCAACAAAGGGGAAGACTATATTAACCAGATCAGAAACATTGTAATTAATGATAAAATCGGAGGTCTGATCCTGATGCAGGATGATGCCGCCAGGGAAATCAATCTCGTGAATGAATTCCAGCAAAAGTCAAGAATCCCGATGATGATTGGTATGGATGCAGAATGGGGACTGTTTCAGAGAATTGCCACGGCACACAAATTTCCATGGGCAATGACGCTGGGAGCCATTCAGGATAAAAATCTGATCTATAAAATGTCTTCCAAAATAGCTGAAGACTGCCACAGAATGGGAATCAACTGGGATTTCGCCCCTGTAGTTGATGTGAATACCAACCCCAACAATCCGATTATCGGAAACAGAAGTTTCGGTTCAGAGGTAGATAACGTAATCAGCTCTGCCCTTTCCTATTCGAACGGTCTGCAGGACAATACCATATTGGCTGCGATCAAGCATTTTCCGGGACATGGTGATACCAGTACAGATTCGCATCTGGATCTTCCGGTGGTTTCTCACAGCCTGGAAAGATTAAACAGCGTTGAATTGGCTCCGTTTAAAGCTTTAATGGATAAGGGGATCGGAGGTGTTATGGTCGCCCACTTATATGTTCCAAGTCTTGAATCCGGAAAAGGCATTCCGGCATCGGTATCTAAAAATATCATCACAGGTGTGTTAAAGGATAAACTGGGTTATAAGGGGTTAATTATTACAGATGCCCTGAATATGGGTGCTGTAGCCAACAAATACAAACCCGGCGAGCTGGATGCCCTGGCTTTTAAAGCAGGAAACGATATTATGCTGTTCTCACAGGGAGTTTCTGAAGGGAAGAAATTAATCCAGAAATCTATTGATAAAGGAGAAATTTCACAGTCAAGGGTGGAAGAAAGTGTGAAAAAAATACTTCTGACAAAATACTTCCTGGGTCTTGACAAATACAGTCCGAAAAATCCTGAGAACATCAATAATGATCTCAATAATGAGTCTCATAAAATGCTGGTACAGAATCTTTATGCCAACGCTCTGACACTCTTGAAGGACGAGCAAAAACTACTTCCTATTACAGGAAAGCAGATATATTATGTTCCGTTGGAAGAAGCCCCTTACCAGACTTTTGCCAACCAGCTAGGTTCTAATGTGACCGTAAAAAAGGCTAATGAGATCAGTACAATCCCTGCCGGTTCTGTAGTTATTGCAGGATTCCACAAGGATAATTCCACAGCCTACAAACCTTATAAAATTTCGGCAGAGTCCAGAAAAGTACTTGCCGATCTCACCAAAAACCAGAAAGTGATTTTAAACGTTTTCGGAAGCGCATATGCTTTGAAAGATATTGATATTTCAAAAGTATCCACCGTTATTGTCTCCTATGAAAATAATGACGATTCTATGACGGCTACGGCAGATGCACTTAACGGAAAAACCAAAATATGGGGCAAATTACCGGTCCTTGTCAATGACCAGCTTAAAGCGGGAATGGGAATTGAAATGCTCCCGGTTTCTACTGACAACATGAACTCAACAGTTTCAACAACATCAAAACAACAATAATCTAATGAAAATAGGCATACTTTGCTATCCAACCTACGGAGGAAGCGGAATCGTAGCAACAGAACTGGGAATGTCCCTGGCCAACAAAGGTTACGAGGTACATTTCATAAGTTCTGCCCTCCCGGCAAGATTAGACATCACCAATCCGAACATTTTTTTCCACAGGGTCAATGTACAGACTTATCCCTTGTTCCAATATCAGCCGTATGATATTGCATTAAGCTCGATGATTTACCGTGTCGTGAATCTTTATAAACTGGATCTTCTGCACGCTCATTATGCTATTCCGTACGCGTATGCTGCATTTACAGCCAAACAGATGTTGAAGGAAGACCATAATGACATTCCGTTGGTGACCACCCTTCACGGAACGGATATTACGCTTGTAGGGCAGCATCCGAGCTACAAACACGCTGTGGAATTTTCCATCAACCAGTCAGACGCTATTACCTCGGTTTCTGAAAGTTTGAAAAAGGATACGCTGCAGTTTTTCAATATTAAAAAGGAAATCCAGGTGATTACCAATTTTATTGACAATTCGGAATTTGATGACTGCACGGAATGCCAGAGAACGCAGTTTGCGAATCCGGACGAGAAAATCCTGATCCACGTTTCTAACCTCCGTCCTGTAAAGCGAGTTGATGAAGTTCTGCAGATCTTCAAGAATGTGGAGAAAAAGGTAAAATCAAAACTGATTATTATCGGAGAAGGACCGGATATGGAAAAGGTAAATCAGTTTTTGGAGGAAAATCCTGAACTTATTTCCAAAATCCGTCTGTTAGGAAAAGTAAATGATCTGTATAAGATTTTACAGCTGTCAGATGTGTTTTTACTACCTTCAGAGCAGGAAAGCTTTGGTCTTGCGGCGCTTGAGGCTATGGCCGCCTACACCCCGGTGATCAGCTCCAACGCCGGCGGAATTCCTGAGGTGAATATCCAGGGAGAAACAGGATTTTTAGCTGAAATAGGGAACGTGGAAGCCATGAGCAACTACGCCATCAAAGTATTAAGCAATGAAGAACTTTTAGCGACTATGAAAATAAACGCTAAAGATCAGGCTGTTAAATTTGACCTGAAAAACATTCTTCCTATTTATGAGGAAATGTACAGGACAACCATAGAAAATTTTAAAAGGGAGCTGACGAAAGTTTAATCCCAACATCAATTTTTCACCAACAAATGCCCTTCATACTCTTATGGAAGGCATTTGTTTTTTAAGTCCCGGAAGATCGTATGATAAGTTTACAGATCTATATTCTGGATAAAACTGCGCAGGTCATCATTTTTACCCAGCCCTATTTTTTGTTTTAGTCGGTATTTTGTAACCCTTACGGTATTGGGATCTGCTTTGAGGATATTGGCGATCTGCTGGTTATCCATATTCATATAAATATAAGCGGCGTATTTCATGTCAAGATTCGAAAGTTTCGCAACAGATTTACTGGCTAAAGCTTTGAAAAAATCAGGATGAACTTTTTCTACAATATTCTGGATTTCATTAAAATCATTTTCATTCAGCTGATCTTCTTTCCAGATATTATCCAGGCTGATCTCAGCTTTGTCTTTCATTTTTGTTCTGAGCCCCTTGATAAAATTATTCTTGTAATCCAGCCTCAGCGATATCGCCAGCGCATGTTTCTTTAATCTTTCCTGCTGAATGTCCGAAATTTTCTTTTCAGCTTCCAGGAGTGCTATGTTTTTTTTTATTTAATTCAAATTTATTATTAAATGTAAAATAAGTGGAAATTCCTGCAATCACTATAAGAACAATAATAATGATGTACAGGATTTGTCGTTTCCTCAGTTCTGTAATCTCCTGATTTTTTTGTTCAGCTTTATAAAAAAGTTTCATGATCCCTACATTACTCGTAAGCTTTTTTTTGCTGTCATCCTTGATGATATTTTTTATTTCTTTTTCGAAGACGAGAGCCGTTTTATAATCATTTAATTTTTGATAAATATTGGACAGGTTTTCAAAAACTGAAATTTTATCTATGACCTTGTAATAGTTATCCGGATCATAATATTGATAGGCTTTCAGGTAGTATTCTTCAGCCTTTTTATAATCTTCCATTCTTTCATAGGTAAAGCCGATATTATTGTAGACATCTGTTCTGTACTTATTGAGATTTGCATCTTCATTAATAAGCATTTCACTCAGATGATTGAATTCCATTGCTTTTTCATGCTGGTCCGGAACCATTATATTTAATGAACATACATAATTGATATAATATACCAAAAGTGATTTATTTCTTGCGGCAGGTTCCCTGATAAGTCTGGCATAGTGAAAAGATTTGTTATAATATTTCAGGGCAGTATCAATATATTTCTTTTCGTTAGTCTGTTCAAACTGACCTAAATATGAATTCCCCAGACGGCTGAGTGCCCAGCTTATTAAAACCGGATTTCCTGTTTTAAAAGCAGAATCATAAGCTTTGTAATAGCCTGAAAAACTGTCATTATACATTTGTCTCAAAAAGTATAAGAGTGTAAGCATAAAATGCTCATCCGGAAATTTTTTAAATGTATTGATGCTGCTGTTGAAAAAATTTAAAAAAAGCTCATCATTATTTGAATCCATAAAATATCCTGCATATCCGTAATCCACATAAGCATTATCCAGCGGCTTTCCGGTTTTCCGGGCAAGGGCTCTGGCTTCATTGAGTGTTTCAGATCTTTTCCGTTTTTCTTTGGTCATTGCATAATAATAGGATAGATAAACATAGCCTACTATTTTTCTGGAATCATCTTTTGACACCAGGCAGTCTGAATAGATAAGATCCTTTGCTTTTACCAGATCATTTCCAAATAAATACGTATAGATCAGCTGCTGATTCTTATCAAGATCACTCTGCGAAAAATACAGATGACTGATACAGGCAAAAACAAAAATCAAAATATTTTTTTTCTTCAACCTTGGTACAATTAAGTTAAAATAAAATGTGTGTTTTTCAGTAATGTACAAATATATACTTGTGCAGTTTATAAAAGAAACAAATTATATGTTTATGCAAAATCCCGCACAAGACATAAATATATGTGAATCAGTCATATAACCTCCAATGTACATAATTTGTACATGCTGTTATTTGCTTTTGTATATAGATTGTTTCCGGCAATTCATACGCGCAAAAAAATAATTCTACATATTCGTGATTTAATGTCAATCAGCTGGAGAAGAAACTGGAAGAAGTGCAATTTTTTATTTCCACTTAAAGCAAAGTTAACATTGATAACAATGCATCAATCAGTTTTAACCGATGCAATATAGTTTCTATCAAATGGAAAGGACTTCCCGGTGCATAAAAAACACAATTTAAATAATAGTCTCAGGTTAAAGACAAGGGAGCACCATAACTAACCATCATAAGTTTTTGAAAGGTGATGCCAATAGATGCACCACCTTTCATTTTTACAGGTATTATGAATTACAAAGACATTAAAATAGGCCGGTTGATCAAAGATTTAGTTGATGAAGCTAAAATAAATTCTGAAGCTCTTTGCAACTATTTCAAAATTTCGGAGACCGAAGTAAAAGATATCTATAATTCCTCAAGTCTGAATTCTGAAGATCTTCTGCAGTGGAGTATATTCCTGCAATACGATCTTTTCAGGATCTACAGCCAGCACCTGATTTTATATGCTCCTCCGGCAGATATGCGATATACACGGAAAAGCATTGAGAACAAAAAGAATAACAAAAATATTTACACCAAAGAAATTATAGAATTTATCCTGGAGCAAATAGAATCAGGCGAGAAAACAGGTATACAAATTATTGAAGATTACAAAATCCCAAAAAACACACTTTATAAATGGACAAAGAAATACAAAAAATAAATTCCCCGGATTATAAAAAGATTTATCAGGATATTCTAAGAAAAAAGTACCCTGAAAAAACAGAAGCCTGCACAACCATCCTGAAAAAAAAACAGCTCACCTCTATGGATGTGGTTCTTCTTAATGAGATTATTTTTGGAAAAGAATCCATCATTAACCAGCCTCATAAGTCTTATGACTGTAATACAATACATGAGATATTAAATTTTCAGATCAAAAACCAACTGAACAATAGTCAGCTGGCAAAACATTTTAAGCTCAGCAGAAATACAATATTAAAATGGAAGAAAAGCAGGGAACAATTTTCTCAATAAATTCTAATAATAAAATATTTTTCTATCAAATAAAAAAGATAGAGAACACCACTGGAAAAGTTTAAAAGAGACTAGATTAGCATTCAATATTTCCGTTATATTTATCCTGACAATTATGACGGAAAAACTACTTCAATACCTTTGGAACTATAAGATATTCAAACATTTCAACTTCAGAGACACTGAAGGAAATCCCGTTGAGATTATCCATTTCGGGAAGTGGAATAAAGATGCCGGGCCGGATTTTCTTAATGCCCAAATTAAAATAAAAAAGGTGCTTATTGCGGGCAATATAGAGCTTCATATCCGCTCCTCCGACTGGATTTTTCACCATCACTCCCAGGATCCCAATTATCAGAATATTATTCTTCATGTAGTCTATCAAAACGATGCAGAAATTGATGACCTCATCTAAAAAATGTTCCTACCCTTGAACTCAAAGATCATATTGACCAAAACATTCTGTGGAAATATGAAAAACTGATCAACGGAACTCAATTTATACCTTGCGAAAATATTTTTAATCAGGATCTGATTCCTGTGAATTTCCATGAATCCAATATTCTTAAAAAACTTGATGAAAAGTCATTGGAACTGGAAAAAAATCTGGAACAATACAAAAATAATTTTGAGGCTGTTCTTTTCCACAGCCTGGCTTATTCTTTCGGATTAAAAGTGAATGCCCATATTTTCAGACAGATCGCAGAATCTGTGGATTTCAGCATCGTCAACAGGATCAGGCAGAACCCATCGCAACTGGAAGCCCTGTTATTTGGAATTTCGGGGTGGCTTGAGAGCCCTGCAGATGCACAAATGGCCATTTGGAAAAGGGAGTTTGAATTTATCCGCAAAAAGTTTGCGATATCAGATCTGAAGTTTCGTCCCAAGTTTTTGAGGTTACGCCCTCCCAACTTCCCTACCCTACGTCTTTCCCAGCTCGCAGATCTTTACGGCAGGCATCAGAATTTATTTTCAAAAATCATCAAAGCTGAGAATACGGACGAGCTCTATGAAGTTTTTGCTCCCGTAAAAGCCTCTGATTACTGGGATTTCCATTTTAATTTTGCAAACATTTCAAAATATCAGCCTAAAACCCTCAGCAAAGATTTTATTGAACTGGTGATTCTCAATACGGTTTTACCGTTAAAATATACCTACCATAAATACTATCAAGAAGGAATTACAGATGAAATCCTGGATCTGTACAAAAAAAGCGTAGCCGAAAAAAATACAATAACCTCAGGATGGAAGAAACTGGGGCTTCAGGCTAAAAATGCATTGGAAAGCCAAAGTCTGATTTATCATTATAACAACTATTGTGAGCTAAAAAACTGTTTAGCCTGTGGCATAGGACTCAAACTTTTAAAAGAATAATGCTTTTGAACAGATAATCGTGTTTTTCACATCAGAAAAACAATCGTTTACATTACCTCGGGAAAAACAAATTAATTTATACAGACTTTTACAGAAAAAAATGAAAATTATTTCTGTACTGGCACTCATCTTTGCTATGAGTTTTTGCAAAGCTCAAAATTATGCTCAACAAAAAACCGAGCTCCAGAATCTTATTAAGGTATTCAGGGAATGTATTGTTAA
The DNA here is from genome assembly GCF_900169075.1 of Chryseobacterium phocaeense. Lineage (NCBI taxonomy): Bacteria > Pseudomonadati > Bacteroidota > Flavobacteriia > Flavobacteriales > Weeksellaceae > Chryseobacterium > Chryseobacterium phocaeense. Next base: position 1,050,225 of record NZ_LT827014.1, on the reverse strand, counting down.
AAAGGATACTGCAACTTTTAAAAATCTGTTCACCGAAAATTCCTTTAACTGGATAGCGGTCCTTAAAAAGCCAAAAGGAGCAAAAAATTTCACAAAAACATTTCAGGATTTCCATACATTTCTTTTGGACAAAGGGGAACAGGAGGAAATTTTTAAAAATATCCATATTGAAAATGATGATGCTATTGCTTCCGTTACCTTTAATTATTCTTTCCTCTCCGATCATCAGGTTGCCAATTCAGGGAAAGAATTCTGGCAGCTGATAAAAACTGACGGGCAATGGAAAATTGTGAGCCTGATCTACACCCTGAAATCCGATAAGTGAGCGTAATGCACAACCAGCGCCTTTATCAAAAAAATTCCTTAAATTGCAGTATTCGATTTAAACTTTTAAAAGAATCTTCAAATGCTTGATAACATCCGTCACAAAATGGAAAGAGAATGGTTCGGTGTTCTTACAAGAACCGGGGCCAAACTGGGGATTCCTGTTTCTAAATTAAGGATCTTCTTTATTTATTCCACTTTTGCCACAGCCGGGTTTTTCTTTCTGATTTATCTTGGACTGGCATTCACGCTTTGGATCAAAGATATTTTTATCACAAGAAGACCTAGTGTTTTTGATTTATAATTATGGAATTTTTACCGATCACTTCTGCAGAAGACTATAGAGTTCAGGAAATCTATACCTCATATTCCAGTACATTCCCTGCTGATGAACAAAGGGACTGGAACCAATTTACCGCCTTATTTTCCAATCCGTATGTAAAAGTAATTTCTGTGCTTCATGAGTCACAGAATATAGGTTATTTGATTATCTGGCAATTGAGTTCTTGTGTTTTTGTAGAACATTTTGAAGTTTTTGAGGCATTCAGGAGCCAGAAACTGGGATCGCATATTACAGGATATCTTTTTAAAAACTATCCGAAAATTATCCTGGAAATAGAGCCGGATCATTTGGGGGAAGACGCGAAGAGACGCTATGCGTTCTATCAGAAAAACGGGTTCAGCCTGATTGATGAAATGTATGTGCAGCCAAGTTACGGCGAAGGCAAAAAGCCGCTAGATCTGTGGCTGCTGGCCAATCATACCCCGGAAAACCTGAAAAATGTAAAAGAGGAAATTTATGATATTGTGTATCATTAAAATATAAAAACCGCCGGAAAGTTCCGGCGGTTTATTTTTATCTGCTTCATCAGCTCCATTTGCGGAAGAAAATATATTTCCCACAGATTCCACGGATTTTCAAGGATGATTTCGTGTATTTTTGAAACATTAAGAGGAGTGAAGATGATAAGAATAATTAAGGGAAAATCTAAAGATTTTTTTAGCTATGCCCTTTAAGCGAATCTCAAGCTTAATATTCTTAAAAACTTAATATTAATCTTATGGTTTAATTTCTATCTGCTTCATCAGCCTAATCTGCGGGAAAAATATATTTAACCACAGATTCCACGGATTTTTAAGAGAATTGCGTGTATTTTTGAAACATTAAGAAGAGTGAAGGGGATAAGAATAATTAAGGGAAAATCTAAAGATTTTTTTTAGCAATGCCCTTTAAGCGAATCTCAAGCTTAATATTCTTAAAAACTTAATATTAATCTTAATGGTTTATTTTTTATCTGCTTCATCAGCCTAATCTGCGGGAAATATATTTAACCACAGATTCCACGGATTTCTAAGAGAATTGCGTGTATTTTTGAAACATTAAGAGGAGTGAAGATGATAAGAATAATTAAGGGAAAACCTAAAGATTTTTTTAGCAATGCCCTTTAAGCGAATCTCAAGCTTAATATTCTTAAAAACTTAATATTAATCTTAATGGTTCAAGTTTTATCTCTTATGTTAAAGCATTAATTAACTTCGTATTCAAGTTTTATGGTGATGCTGGCTTCTTTTTCTTTGGAAGAAGTATTGAATGTTCCACCATAGGAATAGTCTTCATTGGAATTGGGTTCGGTAATCTGGATCACACCCATGGTTGCTTTTTTAAGATTTCCCAAACTACTTCCCGAGTTTTCAGCAATTTTCTCTGCTCTTTCTTTGGCATCTTTTGTTGCACCGGCGATCATTTCCTGTTTTACAGTAGCCAGCTTGGTATAAAAATAAGAAGGTGCCGAAGAAGTGAATTCTATCCCGCGGTTGATGATCTCCGTTATATTTCTTGACAGATTTTCAATTTTCACCACTTCTTTGCTTTCAATGGAAACTTTCTGAGTGAGGTTATAGCCCGAAAATTCACCCTGTACGTAGTTTCCGTTAGCGTCATTATAGCTTCTGAACTGCTTTTGAATATCTACAGAAGAAAATACAATTTCGTTCTGTTTGATTCCCTTTGACACAAGATAATCATTAATGACTTTCCGGTCAATTGCCAGCTCATCGTATGCTGATTTCAGATCAGAATTATTCTTGGAAAAACTTCCGGACCAGGTGATCAGATCGGAAGTAAACTGTTTGGTGCCCAGTCCTGTTACAGAAATTGTATTTTCAGATTTATTCCTGTTTTTAATAGCATTTCCTAAAAAGCCCAGCCCAAGGACAAATCCCAGTGCTCCCACGGCTACGGCTATAATATTTTTGTTCATAGAAATTGTGATTTTGTTGATTTTGAACAAACTACATCAATTTCCATTCCGAATTTTAAGAATTCTTTAACATTAATCTTTTATTTTACTCTGCTTTAATCTTTCTACATACACCGGCATGGTTTCCTCCATTCTCAACAGTGCTCCGGCCAGGTTTTTTGCTTTTACAAAAGTGCGGATGAGGGGCTTAACCTCAAAGGAGTACTGTATAAATTCTGAAATTCTTTGTTCCGGAATTCCGGCTTTTACAAAATATTCATTATCTACCCTGTCTCTTACCCATTTAATATGGTCCTGCAGATCGTCATATCTGTACTGCCTTTTCTGACGTCTTGCTTTTCCGCTGATCAGATCGTAAAGTCCCTGTACATCCAAATTGCCTAAAAGTATTGGTAGAAGCACCTGCTTAACTTCTGCCGGTTTCTCCCGCATTTTCCCAACCGGCTGTGGCAGACCCACCGCCTGCTGTACGATCTCTGCTTTATCAACTTTTGCTGCCAGTCTGGAATCCGTTTCAAGGTTTCCGGTTGGCTTTTTCACAATTTTTACTTCCCCTACATCCCTGGGTACCGGGTTCATCATCACTAAGAGTGGTGAATGAAATCCGGCAACAGGAATTCTGACAGATACCCTGAGGAAATCTTCTTTTACAAACCTCAGCTCGTCGTTTGGAGATCCCTGAATAGAAAATATTCCTGAAGAATTGGAAAGCGCTTTCTGATCGGTGGACATATTGATCACAATGACCGAACCCAGATCCCGGCCTTCTTCATCGGTAGTACGGCCTGTAACAGTCTGCTGTGAGAAGATATTCGTGAACATGAAAACAAGAAGAAACGACAATTTCTTCCAGTTATACATGTTTATATTTCCACTTATCAGGTTCATTGTATTCTCTAATTAAATACTGCCCAGTTTACGGGTCTTCTTATATTCTGCAAAAGCTACTTTCAGCTCATATTCCACCACATCGATCTTAAAATTCTTTCTGAACTTTTTCGCCATTAAACGGCTGTCGTTGGCGTAAATTAAAAAATGATCGATCTGCTCTTCATCCATCCCATATTTTCTCAGGAATTCCAGATCGATTTCCAATTTTACTCTTCTAATGAAGTCCTGTGTTTCCGTATAATTGGCTTTCGTAATTTCCGGTTGTGTTGCTTTCCTGAACAACCCTACCGCCGCATCTAAAACACCCAAAACGCTCACCTGACCTGCGGTATAATCCGGTTTAAATGTTTTGGAAATGGAATTATCAGGAAGCGGCTCATTTAATGGGGCTTTCATGTAATTTTCCAGATCGGATTTCAATGCAGTCAGTTTTCTGGATTCGCCCAGTTTCTTGCTGTCTCTTTCGAGATTACCGGTCGGCTTAAACGTGATCTTTACTTCAGGAATTTCTATTTCCGCTTTAGCGAGGCTTATTATTAACGGAGAATTGAAATCATCCTTTCCTATTTTTTTATCTAAACGGTAGTATCCTTCCTTTACAAACCTAAGCTCATTATTTTCAGAAGCTTCTATGGTAAATTTTCCTGAAGGGTCACTCAGTGTGCTTTTCAGGCTGGAAACATTAATGACCAAAACAGGGTTTATATTTTCCCTGCCGGAGTCTGTAATGAATCCCGTGATCTGCTGCTGCGAAAACAGTTCTGCTGACACAAAAAACGGAACAGCGTACAGGCTTTGTTTAATACAGGTTCTCATGGGTGGTTATCTTTGAGTTTTTGGAGCCCGGTAAGAGGAAATCCTTGCGAGGACAAACTGCTGAAATCTCCTGAGATCATCATCACTGCAGTAACCGTATTTCAGAATATGTTTTCTTTCAAAACCTCCTGCGAAAACGTAGGTAATAAAATGATCAATCTGTGCCTTATCAATTTTAAGATTTGTAAAATATTCTTCTCCAAGCGCTGCTTTCAGATATTCTCCCAGATCAATATCATCCCATCTATTTTTAGCTTTTCCAATATAGAAGCCCTGCCCTTTCGGCTGTACAAATTCTCCCGGTTTGGCAGCAAGAATCCGCGGATCCGATTTCTGGACAATATAACGGTCTATATCCCTGACCAGCTTTTCAACTTTTGTAGGTCTGTTCAGATTTTTGGAATCAATCTTCAGGTCACCGGTAAGCCCTTTTTTGATCTCTACCTCCGGAATCAGGATCGTTTCCCTTGCCAGAGTTACGTTGATGGAAGAGGTTATATTTTCTTTGGAAACTTTTTTAACGAGTCTTTCATAACCTGGTTTTACGAAGCGTAGCTCATCTCCCGCCCGTCCTGAAACCATGAAATGTCCGTCACGGTTGGTCAATGTTCTTTCATCGGTTCTTATATTAATGACAGTTACGTCAGGGATTTCTGAATTGTCTTCCGAAACCACTTTCCCAAAAATATAATTCTGGCCGCTGGTATGTATGAAAAAAAGAGAGGTTAATAAAAAGAATAATTTAAGTTTCACGCACAGTTTTTTATGAAGCAAATCTAAAATTATTTTTAAATCAAATGATAAGTTTAACCACAGTTAACGTGTTTTAGGATTTCTTTTTGATTTTTGCCCTGCAAACTGTTAAATCACCCTTCCTAATTGTTAAAATTTCACTTAAAAATTAGCTAACTTGCAGTCTCAATTCTAATTCATCAATGCAAAATTCTTATACAGTCATTAACGCTTCAGCCGGTTCAGGGAAAACGTATGCCCTTGTCCAGAGGCTTCTGATGATCTGTCTCCGCTATCCCAACCAGCAGCAGTCTATCCGGAATATTCTTGCACTCACCTTTACCAACAAGGCTGCCAATGAAATGAAGGAAAGAATCCTGACATGGCTTGGAAACTTTTCGGCTGAAAATTTTGCAGAAAATGGCGACCTTAAAAATATTCAGAAAGCTTTTGAAGCGGAAGGACTGAAAATTACCATTGATGAGCTTCATGTACGTTCCAAAAAACTGCTGGATTATGTTCTTCATAATTATTCCACTTTAAATATCGGAACGATTGACCGCTTTAATTCAAGGCTGGTGAGAAGCTTTTCCTATGAATTGGGTTTAGCGAAGAATTTTAATCTTGAAATTGAGGCTGAACCTTTCCTGATTGAAGCCGTAGATAAAATGCTCGACCAGATCGGTGAGAATGAAAACATCTCCAATTCTTTCATGGATTATGTGGATTACAGCCTGGAAAACAACGAAAGAATTAACCTTAATAAAAACCTTTACGATTCCGCAAAAGAGTTTGTAAAAGACATTCATTATGAACACCTGAAAAGCAATCAAAGCTTTGATGATACGAATTATGAGCAGATAAAAAATACGCTCAGAAAGGAAATTGTACAGAATAAAAAGCAGTCTGCGGAGCTTGCTGCACAGTCTGTTGAACTGTTCAGATCCAGAAATATTGAGATTGAAGATTTCGCACAGGGTAAAAACGGGATTGGAGGATTTTTTACCAAAGTTCAGGATTTTTACAGCCAGAAAAGACCGGGATTTCCGTTTCCGACAACACTTGAGGAGTCTGTGATCAATAATTACAGGAAAGGTGCTTCTTCGAAATCAAAAGCAAAAGAGCCTGAGATTTTTGAGATACTGGACCAGCTTCTTGAAAACAGGATGCGGCTGATCCTTCTGTATATTGAAACCCAGAAGAAAGAAAAGATCCTGTCCGCCCTTCTTCCGTTAAAAGTAAATAAGGATATCCAGGACGAATTAAAGAAAATTGAGGAGGAAAATGACCTTGTTCTGCTTTCGAAGTTCAATATCCTGATCAATGAAAATCTTAAGAACGAACCGTCGGCTTTCATCTATGAGAAAGTAGGTTCACAGTTCCAGCATTATTTTTTTGATGAATTCCAGGATACTTCGGAGCTGCAGTGGCAGAATTTTGTCCCATTACGGGATCATAGTGTTTCTACAGAGAATACCTCCTTTACGCTTGTTGGCGACCCCAAACAGAGTATCTATAGATTTCGTGGTGGGGAAAGTAAGCTGATGCTGGATATTATCAACAAGAAGGAGCTTTCGCCCAGGGAAGCAGATCTTCTGGTGTTAAAGGATAACTGGCGGAGTGCTAAAAATATCGTGCAGTTCAATAATGAGCTGTATCGTTACCATTCTGGTGGTCTGCAGGAAGAACACCGCAATATTTTCGGGGAAGATGCTGAACAAAGTCCGAAATCCCAGATCGAAGGACGTGTGAAAGTAAGCCTGATTGAAAATCTTACGAATGAGGATTTTTACAACGATACTTCGGAAAAAATGCGAAAGGATATTCAGGAAAGCCTGGATAACGGTTTTAAGTTTTCGGACATTACGATTTTATGCCGCGGGAATTTTGATATTTTCAGCTATTCCCAGAAGCTGGGGAATCTGAAAGTGAATTACCGGGGAGAAGAAACGAATATCAAAACGATTTCCGACAAAGGCTTGACTCTGGAGCTTTCGAATACCTTAAAATCCGTCATTGAGTTTCTGCGTTGGGAAATCAACCCGAAGAATAAGCCGAATCTGATCATGATGATGTATTATCTGAATACTTTGGGAAGAATCCACATGGCAGATTTCACGCTGGAAATGAAAGAAATCCTGGATATTGAAACGCATGAGGAAATCCTTCAGTTTATTCAGAACAAGTACTCCCTGAAGCTGAAGCAGGATAATTTTCCAAGGTTTAACCTGTACAATTTTGTAGAATATTATATCAACGAATTTGCGGTAGAAAATAAGGAGACGGATTTTCTTCTGAATTTCCTTGAAATGCTTTTCAACTTCACACAGAATGCCGGAGCCAGCACGAAAGAGTTTTTGAAATACTGGGATGAGGAGGCATCAGGATACACTATTCAGGCATCAGAAAATATTGATGCGGTTCAGATTATGACCATCCATAAATCCAAGGGGCTGGAATTCCCGATCGTTTTTATTCCTATGATGAATAAAAACCGCGACAGTGAATTTACGAACTGGTTTGACACGAATAACAATGACGCGCTGAAATCCGTTAACATCAACCAGTTCAGCAAAAATCTTGAAGTCTACGATGAGGAAATAGAAGCTTTCAACAAGAAGAATTCCTATAAAAACCTTATCGACAGGCTATGTCTTCAATATGTAGCTACTACAAGGCCTGTAGAGCAGCTGTTTTTCTATCTTCAGAAAGCGAATAAAACTTCGAATAACCTGGAGCTGCTGGAGTTTTTTAATGATAAAAATCCGGAGAATGCTGATGAGTTTGACCTGTATGAAGTGCATCCGGAGATGCTGAAAAAAAATTCCAGGGATAAAACATCATTATTTAAGACGAGAGATATTCAAAATCTTAAAAATATTAATGAAAACAGATCCTCTATCAAGATTGCAACACCTTCCAAAAATTATCAGGTGCGGAATGAAAAAGTAAGGATCGGGCTTTTCGTCCATGAATTACTTTCAAAAATCAACACAGAGAAAGATACCGCAAAGGTTCTGGAAAGTTATCTTCTGGAAGGGCAGATCACTCTGGATGAAAAAAATGAGATCCAGGAAACACTGATCCAGATTATCAGGAAGTATTCGGAATTCTTTGACGAGAAATGGGAAGTGATCAATGAAAAGGACATTATGATCTCTGAGCATGGACAAAGCCATATTTTCAGACCAGACCGTATTCTAAAAAGTGAGGAAGGTTATATCATTGTTGATTTCAAAACCGGTGAGCAAACGGAAAAGAACGAACGCCAGATCGAAAAGTATAAAAATATCCTGGAAAGTCTCGGAAGAAAGGTTTTGAAGACGCAACTTATTTATTTATAACATCAAATCATCTTATCCACAGAGTTTTCAACAAGATGGTGTGGATAACTTTGTAACTTTCTGTGACTGAATAAGCATAAATCAATTTTTTTAAAAAATTATCCATAATCGTCCTAAGATTTCAACCGTATTTGTGGATAACTTATGGATAAAATAAAAAGCCCGGCCGTTCTTCAAACGGCCGGGCTTTTCTTTATTCTAAAATCTACTTCGCGGTAGCGTCAGGTGTAAAAACTCTCTGAGCCAGTTCCTGATCGAAAAGATATAATGCAGATGGGTTGTCGCAAACCATCTTGATCTTGGTAACATACTGGGAAGCGCTTGCTTCTTCTTCTACCTGCTCATTAATGAACCACTGCAGGAAAGAAGTTGTGGCGAAGTCTCCTTCATCATTGGCATTTTTCACGATATTGAAAATACTTCTGGTTACTTTTTTCTCATGTTCCAGGGCTTTTTCGAAGATATCGGTAGCATTTTCGAACTCATGGGGAGGTTTTGCAATTTCTCCGATAATGATTTCCCCACCTACGTCATTTAAGAAATCAAACATTTTATCTGCGTGCATTAATTCTTCTTTGCTCTGAACTCTGAAGTAGTTCGCAATTCCGTCCAGATCTTTTCCTGAAAACCAGGCAGACATGGAAAGATAATATTGTGCGGCGTACTGTTCGTGAGCTATCTGTTCGTTAATTAACGTTGCAATTTTTTCGCTGATCATAAGTATAAATTTATAGTCAAAAATAAGGAATAAAAGCCCGAAATCAAAAGTTTTAATGAAAATTAATACACAAAGGACGGAAATACATCCGTCCTTCACACATTAAAAAATCAAAATTATGAACTCTTATTTTGCCTCGGGAGCCGCCGTGTTCATCTGCTTTTTCATCGTTTTTCTATCCTTCATAGCTACTCTTCTCTGCTCCATTTTAGCTTTTCTGTCCGCCTGCCATTTATCATACTGATCAGGAGTCAGGATCTTCTTCATATCAGCGTCCATTTGAGCTCTTTTGGCTTTCATGTCTTCCATTTTGGCCTGTCTTGCTTCTTTATGCTTTTCAAATTCCGCTTTCATTTCAGCCTTTCTTTTTTCATGAAGATCTTTGATCTGGGCTACCTGAGCATCATTCAGGTTAAGATCTTTCTTCATCTGATCAAGACGCTCCTGGTGCTTTTGCTGCATTTCAGCTTTTCTTGCCTGTTTGTCCTGTGGAGTTGGAGTATGTTGCGCCATGGCAAAACTTCCCATTCCGATAAATGCTATTGCTAAAACTAATTTTTTCATCTTAAAAAATATTTAATTAATTGTTATACATCTTTTTGATTATTAGTTAAAACAGAAGTTAAATCAGATTATTCATAAAAAATGTTAAAATTAAATATTAAAATAACAAAAAAGAAAATAAAAAAGGACAGATCCTAAAACCTGTCCTTCACACCACTTAAATATAATATATGAAAATTATTTACTGCTTACCAGACTCCCTCTGAAACCACCGCCGCTATTACTTCTACTGCTGTTCTGTGATCTTGAAGATGAATTTTCTGATCTGGAACTTCCTCCGCTTCCTCTGAAGCCTCCGCCGTTATTTTCTCTTCTTGGAGCATTTTCTCTTTTCACTTCGCTGTTTCCTCTGAACCCTCCATTGTTTCCAAATCTTTCTCTGGTTCCGCTGTTTTCAGAACTTCCTCTGAAACCGCCTCCATTATTTCTCACCCCACTGTTGTCATTACGGAAACCTCCTGAATTTTCAGATCTACGGTCATTGCCTGCCTGCCCTCTGAACCCTCCTGAATTACTACCGTCTTTTACCGATCCTCTGAATCCGTTCGATCTGTCACTTCTGATCACATTGAAGGTAGGATTGTCCATTCTTCTGAATCTTGATCTGTCTACCCGGTACACATTGATATTTACATTTCTGTATCTCGGCATTACTGCATATCTAGGCACGTAGTAGGTTCTTCTGTAATTCTGGAAGTACACCACCGGACTGGCCCCACGGTAATAATTGTTTCGGAAAACTACGAACACCCTTGGTCCCATAATTCTTTCCAGTGCATAAAACCTGTCGTAGTACCATCTGTCCGGATTATATCTGTAGAAATTATTCCATGTGGAAAAACTTACATACAGGTTATTCAGTCTCAGGATCTGGTCAATCTGCCATCTGCTCAGTCTGTTATCACGGAAGAAAACATTCCAGTTGATGTTGACAATACTGTTTCTGTAGTCGTTATAATATCCCTGATAATAATCGCTTGGATAATAGTCCTGTGGATAATTGTAATAATAATCATCCGGGAAATAATTTCTGTCGTCTTCATCATTATAATAATCATCCCCATTCTGATAATACCCGTCGTCTCCCCATCCGTTATTTGGATACTGCTGGGCGGAAGTCAAAGCTGCCAGTCCCAAAGCAAACCCCAAAAGTATTTTTTTCATCTCTATAGTCGTTAATTGGTTAGTGTATAGTAGAATATCTCTATTCTGTCTTTTGGATATAAATAAAAAAAAGAAGTTAAATCCAAAGATCAAACTTCTTTCAAATTATATTCAACTAATTGATAATCAAATGTTAAATTTATATCCTCCCGCTATCTTTTATCCAGTAAGCGATCTTTTCGTTGAATACTTTCCTGTCTTTAAGATCCTCCAGCTTCAGATGCATCCTGTAACGCCAGTAATGCGGAAAAACTGCAGGGTTGTTGATTCTTTCATCATCCATTTTCGGATGGGTAAGCTCAGGATCCGTCGCCAGAAATTCCTGAATCGGGAAAACCGCAAGCATCGCATCGTTATAAAGATGCTGCTTCATGATGATCTCTGCCAGATGGGGCTCCATTTCCTCCGGAGCTTTTCCATACTGGATAAGCTGTTGGTTGAAGTATTTCTGTATCAGCAAAGGATCTTCCTTCCACCATTGTCTGAGCGTAGAACTGTCATGGGATGATGCCGTAACTACATTCATATAGCCTGCCTTTTTGGGATTGTAGAACGGAATATTATCTGAAGGCATTCTCTGAACTTTCAATGCAATGATAGCCAATTCATCCATAGCCTTTGGAACACATGCAGGAACCATTCCCAGGTCTTCCCCGCAGATCAGCATTTTGGTGGCATTCAGAATGACCGGAAGCTTTTCCATCGCTCCTTCATACCACAGATGATCCTGTCTTCTGAAAAAATAATCGTGATAAAGCTCGTAAATTGCTTTCTTTTCCCACTCCGGGAGATATTTGTAGGAATCTGTATTGTAGACATTAAATCTTGGATGATAAACAGTTTCTCCGTTTCTTTCTTCAGTAAGGAACAGAACGTTTGCACACAATGAAATAAGTTGGTCTTCTAGCGTTCCTTGTGGGTTCTTTCTGAAAAAATCCGCTAGTTTTCTTTGGGTATCAAATTCGTCTTTAAATGAATAAGTTCCATCCTGATTATTAATTATAAATTCAAGGGCTCTGCTGCTTTCTTCACCAAAATATTTCCACAGAATCTCATCATTAATGAAAGGTGTGCAGTATCTTTTGAAATCAAATGCAATATGTCTTGCTTTAAATTCATCCAGAACAACAGGAACAGCCGGGTAGAAATACCCTAAAATCCCCTGTGTTGCGGAAACCGGCATTCTCCAGATTCTGAAAAAACCTAAAATATGATCAATCCTCATGGCATCGAAATACTGCTCAAGTGCTTTAAACCTGTTTTTCCACCATCTGTAATCATCTGCTTTCATGGCTTCCCAGTTATATGTAGGGAATTCCCAGTTCTGCCCAAGCTCTGTAAACTGATCTGGCGGTGCTCCGGCCTGGAAGTCCATTCCGAAAAGCTCCGGTTCCGTCCACGCTTCCACAGAATATCTGTAAATACCAATTGGCAGATCTCCTTTCAGCGAAACTCCCAGACTGTGGGTATAATCCACGGCATCTTTAAGCTGCAAATGGAGCTGATACTGTACCCAGGCATGAAGCATAGATGCATCATAGTCTTTACTTTTTGCACTGAAAAAAGGTGAAATTTTTCCGGCGATATATTTTTTGTGGGTTTTCCACTCGTTGAAATTCGGGGTTTTATATTTGTCTCTGAGTACACAAAAAGCAGAATAAGGAACCAGCCAGTGATCATTATCCTTTATAAATTTCTTAAAATTCCTGTCTTTATAGATTTTTTCTTTTTCTGCATTGAAAACAGCTTTCAGGAATTTCCATTTCCCGGCCATTACTTTTTCATAATCAATCAGATCTAAAGCATTCAATACTTCTTTTTCGGCTTTATATTCCGAAACCAGGTCTTCCGGCAGAGGAAAATCCAGGTTTTCCAGTGAAATATACTGCGGATGCAACGCATATACAGAAACTGCTGCGTAAGGGTAGGAATCCGTCCACGAATAATTGGCTGTGGTATCATTAATAGGAAGAATCTGTATAATTCCCAGATTGGTTTCCTTAGTCCAGTCTGCCAGGTTTTTAAGATCTGAAAATTCTCCTACTCCAAATCCATTATCGCTTCTCAGTGAAAATACTGGAACCGCAACGCCGGCATCGTGATACATCTGGTAAGATTTGAATTTAAAATAATGATTGGAGACAATCTGAAGAACATCTTTGAACGGATTGCCGACTGTAAATCTATTCTCACCGGACTCTACATCGATAACTCTTCCCTCTTTGATACTATAAATACAGTATTTGTATTGGATAAACTCGTTTTCAGGCATTTCAACGGAAGCTTCCCAGATTCCAAAATTGGTTTGGGAAAGGTGAATTGCTTTTTCATAGTCCCAGTTTCCTAAAGAAGCCGTACTTCCGAACAGAACTATTTTCCAATCCGGATTGTAAACCGGAGCTTCTATTCTGAATAAATGGGTATGCTTTTTTAAAATCGCTGCCTTTTCAGGAACAAAGCTGTTCAGCTTATTATAAAGAATTTTATTATTGAGATAGTTTTCCGGAAAATTCTTGTTACTCCATTCATCGAAAACAATAAACTCCTTGTAGTTATGAGGGAAATTAAGATGATGCAGGACAAATTCTTCTCTGAGAATATTTCCTTTTTCGTCTGCAAGCTGATATTTATAGGAAATAGATTTTGAGAAATAATCCACTTCGCATTTCCAGTTTCCGTTTTCTGCATAAAACAGGGTATGAGTCTGAACAGCAGCACCTTTTTCATCTACAATCAACAACTGCAGATGCTGGCCGGCCTTAGCATTATATCCTACATTAAAGTATAACTTCATCTATATTTTTTGATAAAAATACATTTTAATATCGAAAAATAAAACTTATTCAAGATCAAATAATCATTAAAAAACCTTTCCAAAACTAGTTGAAAAGGTTTTTAATTTTTATTGAAATCAATAGAATCCTGTACAGCGGATTATTCCGTCACCAGAATTTTTTTGTTTAATAGTATTTTACCGGATTCATTGGTAAGATTAACGATGTAAGCACCACTGACCAGTGTTTTAAGATAAACCTGCTGATTGAGTGAACCGTCTTTTACAGATAGACTTTCTTTCATGATATTTTTTCCAGCCATATCAAAAATATTCAGTTTAAGATTTCCTTTTACTGCTTTATCATTTACACTGACGTTAATAAAATGTTCATCCACTCTCGTCGGATAAATATCAATATTAGCAATCATACCATTTGTGGAAGTTCTATCATTGACAAAATATTTACTCGCCAGATCGTAGACATAGGGTTTTTCAGTACCAGGAAGGACTTTTGCCTGCAAAGTGCTTAAATCCACCTCATACAGATGATCGCCTTTGGCACTGGCAATAACCACTTTTCCTTTAGCATTCACCGCAGAACCGTTCACGGAATAATTAGCAGGGATTCCTGAAATTTTCCCAACAAATTTTGCTTTTAATTCTTTTGGTATTACTTTGAAAACATTTCCGGACGCAGAAAAAACATAGAAATTATTGTCCGCATCTGCAATCATATCGCCTCCGAAACCGGTTTCAAGAGCTGTAAATGAATTCTTTCCGTTGGAAACATCATCTTTAATGATTCCAAGGTCATTCACCACATACTGCCCACCTTTTCTGCTGATCTGCAGAAGCTGGGTTCCGGCATTGTTCATGGCATAGATATTTCCGTCATATCCTGTTGCCATTCTTGTCATATGGGAATTGATATCACAGGAGCTTGCCCTTGCTACTGTATTTTCAACCAGTGTAATCTCCTTTGTCGCCGGATTTAAAATATAAATGTTGGAAGAAAACATAGGCATATACACCAGGTTATTATTGGCCGGATCATAGGCTAGTGCAGCCATTGTCGCTGCCTGGGAGTGGGCATAAGAGGTTTTGTCTTCTGACACTGCCCCTTTTCTTTCCTGGGAAAATACTTTCGCTGAAGAATCGGCTGAGAACAGTTTTTCTCCGGAAGTCCCGCTGGACGGATCTACTACACGGAAATCACTGAATACTATTCCGGAAGTATCTTTTCCGGCAATGGCAAAAAAATCCTGCTGTGCCTGAGCACTTGCGCCAAACACAAGCAGAAATAGAGGGAATAAATGTTTTTTCATACAAGTAGAATTTTTAGAATGGTAATCGTTTTAGTATGACTAAGTTACACAAATTAAAAATTGAATCATAAAAAATCATTAGTATTTGCATAATATTTACAATCAATTCACATAAACATTGATATTTCGATAATCTGTTTATTTTTTTAAACACAAATTGTGCAAATGCTTCACCAATAACACTGGCGAACTACGACAACATTTGTGGAATTAGTGAAAAAAATTAGTGGCATTCGTGTTTTCTTCATCGCAATGAAGAATCTGCAGGATCTGCTACATCTGCGAGAAATCATAATGACAAGAATTTGTTATAATGAATGAAATATAAAACTCCCGCAGATCACACGGATTACCACAGATTTTATGATATCATCTGCAGGATTTGCGTAATCAGCGGGAACTGTATGATTAATTGTAAGACTTTTAATTCAGAACGTAGGTGGTTCCGTCTCTGCCGTCTTTTAATTCAATACCTTCAGCAAGCAATTTATCTCTGATCTGATCTGAAAGATCGAAGTTTTTTGATTTTCTTGCCTGG
The DNA here is from genome assembly GCF_900169075.1 of Chryseobacterium phocaeense. Lineage (NCBI taxonomy): Bacteria > Pseudomonadati > Bacteroidota > Flavobacteriia > Flavobacteriales > Weeksellaceae > Chryseobacterium > Chryseobacterium phocaeense. Next base: position 1,034,772 of record NZ_LT827014.1, on the reverse strand, counting down.
TTTCTAAGCTCGATTAAAACTTTCAAAGTCTGGTCAAGCTTTTCATTATTGTTTTCTTCTATGTTCTGAAGTCCCAAAACATCATAAATCAATGCATTCAATGTAGATTTCAGATCTTCAAGATCATTTGAAGATATAGTTTCCTTCCCGTCATTCAAAGCAAAAATATATTTCACGGCTTCAAATAAGTGAGCAATCAGAATCGGGGAGTTGAAATCGTCATTCAGAGCATCGTAACATTTGTTTTTCCACTCCTGAAGATTAAATTCCGACTGTTTAGCATCATCCGGAGTGATGGCGTTCAACACTTTAATGGCTTCCATTAATCTGATGAACCCTTTTTCACTGGCAATCATGGCATCATTGGAAATATCCAGCACGCTTCTGTAATGTGCCTGCAGGAAGCAGAAACGTACGATGGACGGATGAAAAGGTTTTTCGAAGAAGTCGTTTTCTCCGGTCACCAGCTGCATCGGAAGGATATAATTTCCTGTAGATTTACTCATCCGCTGGGAATTCATCGTCAGCATATTGGCATGCATCCAGTAATTCACCGGAGCTGTATCATTGCAGGCTTTTCCCTGAGCTATTTCACATTCGTGGTGTGGAAATTTCAGGTCCATTCCGCCACCGTGGATATCAAATTTCTCGCCTAGATATTTTGTACTCATGGCAGTACATTCGAGGTGCCACCCCGGGAAACCTTCGCCCCATGGGGAATTCCATCTCATAATGTGTGCGGGAGATGCTTTTTTCCACAGGGCAAAATCCTGCGGGTTTTTCTTTTCGCCCTGTCCGTCAAGATCACGGGTATTCGCAAAAAGTTCTTCTATATTACGTTTTGAAAGTTCACCGTAGTTCAGCCCTCTTTTGTTGTATTCCAGCACATCAAAATAGACGGATCCGTTGCTTTCGTAGGCAAAACCTCTTTCAATAAGTTTCTGCGTAAGCTCGATCTGCTCTACGATGTGGCCTGTTGCCGTAGGTTCGATATTGGGAGGAAGCAGGTTGAACATTTCCAGCACCTTATGAAAATCCACCGTATATTTCTGTACGATCTCCATAGGTTCGAGCTTTTCAAGACGGGTCTGCTTCACGAATCTGTCGTTATCCACATTTCCGTCATCGGTAAGGTGACCTGCATCGGTGATGTTTCTTACATATCTTACTTTATACCCCAGATGCATCAGGGTACGGTAGATAAAATCAAAGGACAGGAAAGTTCTTACATTTCCAAGATGCACATTGCTGTACACGGTAGGCCCGCAGACATACATTCCGACGTTTCCTTCTAAAATTGGTTTAAATATTTCTTTCTCTCCGGTCAGGGAGTTGTATAGTTTTAATTGCATTTTTTTAAATTAAAAGATTCAATGGTAAAGGATTTAAAAATTAGGTAAAATAATCTTATCCACAACAAATAATTGTTGTGAGAAAAATTTTATTTGAAACTTTTTTAAATATAACCATTATTAAATTGCTTTTAAATGATACTGCAGATGATCAATATAATCCTGAATAATATATTCCAGGGTAAAAGTCTGGGGAACTGTCTTCGTGGTATCACATGTTCTTTTCAGGGCTTCATCAGGAATATTCTCTACCGTATGAACGATCTGAAAATTCAGGGATTTCCACAAACCGATCAGTTCGGAAACCGGAACATTCTGATAATTCTGTGCCTTTACCCAAAAGTCCTGATCATATACAATATTATCATTTTCTTTGTATTGGGTCACTACAAATCGTCTTATATTCGTTAAAGCACTGTCACAAAGATGACCTAAAATTTCTTTTTTCGACCATTTTTCAGGTGAAATTTTATGGGACCACTCTTCGTCAGAAATCGTTTCGAATCTCTGAAGCTCAGCATCAACAATATTTTTAAGAATCTGATAGTTCATTTTTTATTAATAATCTAATTTCGCATGGCTTCCCACATAATGCAGGAATTCCTGTCTGGTGATAGGATTGGTTCTGAAAATACCACTCAGTTCTGCTGTAATGGTAGAACTTGCCGTGTCTTTTATTCCTCTGCAGTTCACACACAGATGCTTTGCATCAATAATGCAGGCCACATCTTTTGTTCCCAATGCTTCTTTCAGGGCATCTACAATCTGCATCGTTAATCTTTCCTGAACCTGTGGTCTTTTCGCATAATAATCCACAATCCTGTTGATCTTGGAAAGCCCGATCACTTCACCGTTTGAAATATAGGCTACATGGGCTCTTCCGATAATCGGCAGGAAGTGGTGTTCACAGAAAGAATATACGGTAATATCCTTTTCCACCAGCATCTGGCGGTATTTATATTTATTGGAGAAAGTGGAAATTCCCGGTTTGTTTTCCGGAAGCAGCCCTCCAAAAATTTCATTCACATACATTTTGGCAACACGCCTTGGAGAATCCTTCAAAGAATCATCTGTCATATCCATCCCCAGTGTTTCCATAATTTCACCGAAAAGTTCGGTAATTTTTTCTATTTTTTCCTGTGGCGATTTATCAAATGCATCTTTCCTGATTGGCGTATGTTCTTTTCCTGTGAAAATATCATCGTCGTTATCGGTAAAATCAACCATTTTTATTTAATTTGCAACAAAAATACGGATAAAATCTGTTCATTTATTTTAATTAGGGTGAAAAAACATGACCCATTTTCAACTTAGCCTATGATGATTGTCGAAGAAGTACAGAACCAAAAACAAAAAAAAGAATTTTTAGAATTTCCCGCCCGGCTATACCGTCACGACAAGAATTATATAAGACCAAGAAACCAGGATATCGAAGAGATTTTTGATTCTGAAAAAAATAAATTCTTCAGTAACGGGGAGTGTGCCCGGTTTTTATTCAGGAACAAACAGAAGGAAACGGTGGGAAAAGTGGCCGTTTTTGTCTCCGCAGATTATGAGCAGGAACAGCCTACGGGAGGAATCGGTTTTTTCGACTGTATCCATGATCAGGAAACAGCAGATTTTATCTTTGATCACTGCGTAAGTTGGCTTAAGGAAAGAGGGATGGAAGCTATGGACGGACCTATTAACTTTGGGGAACGGGATAAATTCTGGGGTCTTCTGACAGAAGGTTTTGCAGAACCTCTGTTCGGGATGAATTATAATTTTCCTTATTATCAGGATCTTTTTGAAAACTACGGCTTTAAAATGTATTTCGAGCAGCTTTGTTTTTCGAGACCCATTTTTGCGGAAGTTTCAAGGGTTTTTACTTTAATGCATACAAAACACAGCCGGAATCCCGCAATCTCCGCAGTACCTATGAAAAGGAATAATCTGGCTAAATTCGCTAAAGATTTTACGGAAATCTATAACCAGGCCTGGGCCTGTCATGGAGAAGGGAAGCAGCTGGAAGAGACCAAAGTTCTGAAAATGTTTCAAAAGATGAAACCCATCATCAATGAACATATTTCCTGGTTTGTCTATGAAAATGACAAGCCTATTGCGATGTGGATGAACCTGCCGGATGTGAACCAGTGGTTCAAATATCTGCACGGGAAATTCGGAATTTTGGAAAAGCTCAGGTTTCTGTGGATAAAAAAATTTAGGAAAAATGAAAAAATGGTAGGTCTAGTTTTCGGAGTTATTCCGGAATGGCAGAAAAAAGGAATTGACGGCTATATGATCTGGGAAGGAACCCAACACCTCCGTAAGCATACGGATTTTAAAACTACAGAACTCCAGTGGATCGGGGATTTTAATCCTAAAATGATAAAAATTGCGGAGAGTCTTGATACTACGGTCACGAGAAAACTGACGACGTACCGGTATTTATTTGACCGTACGAAAGAGTTTAAAAGACATCCTATCTTATAAATAAAAACCCTGCTGATGATCAGCAGGGTTCCCTTCATTGATACTCTATTAGAATAGCTCTCGGGCTACTTTTTTAATATTATCACTTTTCCCCATCGAGTAAAAGTGCAGGACAGGAACTCCGAAATCAAGCAGTTCCCTGCATTGGGTGATGGCCCATTCTATTCCTATCTGTTTTACGGCTTCATTGTTTTTGGCATTCTCCACTTCGGTAATGAGCTCCTCTGGAAGATCTATTTTGAATACCTGCGGAAGAATCTTCAAATGCTTTTTGGTGGCAATCGGTTTGATCCCCGGAATGATGGGAACAGTGATCCCCATCTCCCTTGCTTTGGTTACAAACTCAATGAATCTTTTATTATCAAAAAACATCTGGGTCACGATATAATCTGCTCCGGCATCTACTTTTTCCTTAAGCCACTTCAGGTCATAATTCATGGAAGGAGCTTCCATATGTTTCTCAGGGTATCCAGCTACCCCGATACAAAACTTATTCAGTTCATCACAGGCCTTTTCATCATTGTGTAGATATTTGCCCCGCCCGAGATCATTGATCTGATGAACGAGATCCATAGCGCTGGCATGGCCTCCCGGGGTCGGTTCAAAGTACTGATGTCCTTTCATGGCATCTCCTCTTAAAGCCATAATATTGTCAATTCCAAGATACATACAATCTACCAAAAGGTATTCTGTTTCCTCTTTGGTGAATCCTCCGCACAGCAGATGAGGAACGGTATCTACATTGTATTTATGCTGGATGGCGGCACAGATTCCCAGGGTTCCGGGACGCATCCTGGTGATACGGCGTTCCATGAGTCCGTTTCCTTTGTCGATATAAATATATTCTTCCCTGGAGGTGGTTACATCAATAAATGGCGGCTTAAACTCCATCAAGGGATCTATGTTGGTATACAGATCTTCAATTCCAATTCCCTTTTGAGGTGGAACCACTTCTAAGGAGAATAAGGTTTTTCCGTTTGCGTTTTTTATATGGTCAGTGATCTTCATTTTATAGTTTAGTTATTTGTTGCTGGTTTATGCGTTGCGGCCATAATCAGTAGTCTTATGCCAGATTTGGGGACAGCCATCTTTTTGCTTCATCAATGCTGCATTCTCTTCTTTCCGCATAATTTTCCAGCTGGTCATCTGTAATTTTTCCAAGACCGAAATATTTTGCATGAGGGCTTCCGAAATAATATCCGGAAACTGAAGCTGTAGGAAACATCGCTAAACTTTCGGTAAGGAAAACACCTGTATTTTCCTCTACTTTAAGAAGGTCCCAGATGGTTTTCTTTTCCAGGTGGTCCGGACATGCAGGATAGCCTGGCGCAGGACGGATTCCTTTATATTTTTCAGCAATCAGTTCTTCGTTGCTCAGGTTTTCCTGGTTAGCGTAGCCCCAATATTCTGTTCTTACCTTTTTATGGAGGAATTCAGCGTAGGCTTCTGCAAATCTGTCGGCAAGGGCTTTTACCATGATGGCATTATAATCATCATTATCTTTTTCATATTCTTCTGCAAATTCATCTGTTCCAAAACCGGTGGTCACACAGAAAGCTCCTACATAATCCGTTTTTCCTGAAGATTGTGGAGCGATGAAATCACTTAATGCCAGATATTCTTTTCCTTTGGATCGCTGTGCCTGCTGTCTTAAGGTTAAGAATTTAGCCTGTTCTTCGTTATTTTCGTTAAAAATCAAGATATCATCCGTTTCATTGGAATTGGCTTTAAAGATCCCGAAAACGGCTTTTGCTTTCAGTCTTTTTTCGTCAAGAATTTTCTTTAAAATAACCTGGGCATCTTTAAATAATTCTTTCGCCTGAGTTCCTACCACCTCATCTTCCAGGATATTAGGATATTTCCCGTGAAGGTCCCAGCTTCTGAAAAACGGCGACCAGTCAATAAAAGGAAGCAGTTCACACAGATCCTGGTCTTCTATAACCGTTATGCCTAAATTATTCGGTGTGAAAATATCTTCATTTTTCCAATCGATTTTGAAATGATTCTGTCTTGCTTCTTCAATGGAAACATAATCTTTGTCTACCTGTCTGTTCAGGAACTTTTCGCGGAAATCAGAATATTCATCTTTAAGCTCTGAAACATATTCTTTATTTCTGTCTCCCAGTAGTGAGCTTACTACGTTTACCGCTCTGGATGCATCATTGACGTGAACGACTGCATTTTTATATTTTAAATCAATCTTAACGGCGGTATGGGCTTTTGAAGTGGTGGCACCACCAATCAGTAACGGAAAATCAAGGTTCTGCCTTTCCAGTTCCTGGGCGATGTATACCATTTCATCCAAACTTGGGGTGATTAATCCGCTTAATCCAATGACATCTACTTTTTCTTCAATGGCAGTCTGGATAATTTTTTCTGCAGGAACCATCACTCCAAGATCCACAATCTCGTAATTGTTACATCCCAACACCACACTCACAATATTTTTACCGATATCGTGGACATCACCTTTTACAGTAGCCATAAGGACTTTACCGTTAGCCGGTCTTGAACCGTCTTTTTCCGCTTCAATATAGGGCTGAAGATAGGCAACCGCCCTTTTCATTACCCTTGCCGATTTTACTACCTGTGGCAGGAACATTTTTCCGCTTCCGAAGAGATCTCCCACCACGCCCATTCCGGTCATCAGATTGACCTCTATAACATGGAGTGGCTTTGCGGCCTGCTGTCTTGCTTCCTCAACATCTTCTTCGATAAAACGGTCGATCCCTTTTACCAGAGCATAGGTAATTCTATCCTGTAAAGGCTTTGTTCTCCATTCTAAATCTTCAACTTTTTCTTTTTTGACCGATTTATGTTTTTCGGAATAATCAAGTAATCTTTCTGTGGCATCTTCTCTTTTGTCAAGAATTACATCTTCAACAAGCTCCAAAAGTTCTTTATTAATCTCATCATACACCTCCAGCATGGCAGGGTTTACAATACCCATATTCATTCCGGCCTGAATGGCATGATACAGAAAAACAGAGTGCATGGCTTCCCGTACCGTATCATTTCCACGGAAGGAAAATGAAACGTTACTTACTCCTCCACTTACGGATGCATACGGAAGATTCTGACGAACCCATCTTGTGGCTTCAATAAAGTCGATGGCATTTTTACGATGCTCATCCATCCCCGTGGCTACAGGGAAAATATTTAAATCGAAAATAATATCTTCTGCAGGAAAGTTCAGTTGGTTCACCAGAATATCATAGGATCGTTTTGAAATCTCAATTCTACGTTCATAGGTATCGGCTTGTCCTACCTCATCAAATGCCATCACAATCATGGCAGCGCCGTATCTTTTGATGGCTTTTGCGTGGCTGATAAATTCTGCTTCACCTTCTTTTAAACTGATGGAATTTACTACACATTTTCCCTGCGCCACCTGAAGTCCGGCTTCCAGAATCTCCCATTTCGAAGAGTCGATCATAATGGGAATTCTTGAGATATCCGGTTCTGAGGCTATTAAGTTCAGGAATTTGATCATTGAAGCTTTCCCATCAATCAATCCATCATCGAAATTGACATCAAGAATCTGTGCACCGCCTTCAACCTGATGGCGTGCAATATCAAGGGCTTCAGAGAATTTCTCCTCTTTTATCAGTCTTAAAAACTTTTTGGAACCGGCCACATTGGTTCTTTCCCCAACGTTGATAAAGTTACTTTCCGGTGTAATAATCAAAGGCTCAAGCCCCGATAATCTTAAATATTTCATCAAATTTATTCTTCTAAAATATAGTATGCATTATTCGCATTTTGCTTCAGCAAATCCACATGTTTGCCCAAAGCGGTAAAAATCGGAAACCTTTTATAAGCCAGGTTATGGGCTCTGGCAAATTCTTCGATTTCTTCTGTAATTTCATTATAATAGAGATAGCTGTAGTTTGGAAACAGGTGGTGGGCTACGTGAAAGTTGAAATTTCCCAGCACATTTCTTACAAACCAGTTATTTTCTTTTAAATCATTGGTCACCTCAAACTGATGACGGAGCCAGCTGAAAGGAAGTCCGTTTTTCTGATCCAGCTTTGGAAAAGCATTGTCAGGAAGCGGGTGCAGCGGCAATAAAACAAACAGAGCAAAGATGCTGGCCGCTATTACCTGCAAAAACCAGGCTCCCAGTGCCAATCCGATGGATACTTTAAAAAATAAAACAGGCACTGCAATCTGGTAGAAAAAATAGAACAGCTTATACGCAACCATTTTAATCTTTTCCTTTACCGGAATGGCTCCCTGGGTTTTCAGTATTACCCTTTCCTTATCAAAGAAATCTCTGAAATCCCTGATAAACATCCAGTTAAAAAGATAGAGAGGATATACCAGAAAGAAAAAGAAATGCTGGTACTTCTGAACACCTTTTGCTTTAATCCACGGAACAATCAGCAATAAACCGCTTTGTTCAATATCCGTATCCCATCCATCCACATTCGGATAGGCATGATGTGCCGCAATATGTCTTTTCTTCCAGATGTAGGAATTGGCTCCTACAAAGTCGAAAATCTGTAAAACCAAACTGTTTAGTTTCTTGTTTTTATAAATATTGTTGTGTGCCGCCTCGTGAATTAGATTTAAATAAATCAACACCAGAGAAATGCCCATCAGGATAAAACACGAAATATAAACCCAGGATTTATCAGCATTTAAAACGGCAAGGGCATATAAACCAAAATAGACCAAAGGCAGAAGCACTGCTTTGATCCGGATGTAAAGGTCCCTGTCTTCAGGAATAGCTTCCAATCTTTGGTTCACTTTCTTTCTTAGTTCATTAAACAGTTTAGCATCATCTGAATCTTTTAAGTAACCCGGCTTTTCCATTATATTAAATTTTGTGGTTTATTTAAAGATAATACTTATAACCTAGCTCTTATTCTTTGTTTTAATTTAAAAAATCTATTAAATCAGACAAATTCTTTCAATTTTCTTGGCGGATACTGCTCTACCAGGTCTGCAATCGCTTTGATATGGTCCGGTGTTGTTCCACAACATCCACCGATAATATTGATCAATCCTTTTTCTACATATTCTTTAATCTGTCTTGCCATATCTTCCGGCGTTTCGTCATATTTCCCGAAAGCATTTGGAAGTCCTGCATTCGGATAGGCGGAAACATAAAATTCTGAGTTATGGGCCAGGGTTTCCAGATAAGGAGTAAGCTGATCTGCTCCCAACGCACAATTGAATCCTACACTTAATAAGTTCAAGTGAGAAACCGAGATCAGAAAAGCCTCTGCAGTCTGTCCGCTCAAGGTTCTCCCTGATGCATCAGTAATGGTTCCGGAAACCATGATGGGAATTTTGATGTTTCTTTCTTCCTGAAGTTCGTCAATCGCAAATAATGCAGCTTTTGCATTCAGCGTATCGAAGATGGTTTCTACCAGAAGAATATCAGAGCCTCCATCCAGTAATGCTTCACACTGCTGCTTGTAGGCCAATCTTAATTCTTCAAATGTAATCGCTCTGTACCCCGGATCATTTACATCCGGGCTTAAGCTTGCCGTTCTGTTGGTTGGTCCAATCGAGCCTGCTACAAATCTTGGCTTATCCGGATTCTGTGCTGTAAATTCATCACATACTTTTCTGGCTATTTTTGCCGACTCATAGTTCAGCTCATATACCAGATCTTCCATATGGTAATCTGCCATCGCAATGGTGGTTCCGGAGAATGTATTGGTTTCAATAATATCCGCGCCTGCTTCCAGGTATTTTTTATGAACTTCTTCAATCGCCTGGGGCTGGGTAAGGGAAAGAAGGTCGTTATTTCCTTTTACCGGATGTTCCCAGTCTTTGAAACGTTCACCACGATAATCTTCTTCTTCGAACTTGTATCGCTGGAGCATGGTTCCCATAGCACCATCGAGAATTAAAATTCTCTCTGAGATGGCTTTGTATAATTGTTCTGAATTTTTCATATGTTTCTTATTAATTGATGGATAAACGGATAGGATTCAGCCTATCCTTTGGTAAATCGTCCCTTTGGGACTCTTCTGATCTGCCTTACACTAATTTTAGATTAGTCTAATGCCTGTTTCAGATCTGCAATAATATCATCCACATGTTCCAGACCTACTGAGCATCGTACCAGACCTGCGGTGATTCCCACTTCATTTCTTTCTTCATCGGTCAGTTTTGAATGGGTGGTCGAAGCAGGGTGGGTAACGATTGTTCTTGTATCCCCAAGATTGGCAGACAACGAACACATTTTTATTTTATCTAGAAAACTTCTTCCGCCCTCTATTCCTCCTTTAATTTCAAAAGCTACGATATTTCCTCCCAGCTTCATTTGTTTTTTCGCTACTTCATAACTCGGATGGGATTTTAAGAACGGGTATTTTACCAGTTCCACATTCGGATGGCTTTCCAAAAACTCCGCTACTTTCAACGCATTTTCGCAATGTTTATCTACACGGATAGCCAGAGTTTCCAGACTTTTTGAAAGTACCCAGGCGTTGAAAGGAGACATCGCAGGCCCTGTATTCCTTGCAAAAAGATAAATCTCTCTGATCAGATCGGCTTTTCCTACAGCTACTCCACCTAATACTCTTCCCTGCCCGTCAATAAGTTTCGTTGCGGAATGTACAACAACATCTGCACCATACCTGATTGGCTGCTGAAGATAAGGTGTTGCAAAACAGTTATCTACAATAAAAATAAGATTGTGCTTTTTTGCGATCTGTCCGAAAAATTCAAGATCCAGGATTTCAATCGCAGGATTGGTAGGGGTTTCCAGATATAAGATCTTAGTATTAGGTTTAATATACTGCTCCACATTTTCAGCATCCTCTGCTTTGAAATAAGTTGTTTCAATATTCCATTTAGGGAAATACTTGGTAAACAAGGTGTGTGTAGATCCGAAAACGGACTGACAGCTTACAATATGATCTCCGGCGTTCAGTAAAGTGGCAAACGTGGAATAAATAGCGGCCATTCCAGTTGCAAAGGCATATCCTGCTTCTGCACCTTCCATTTTTACGATCTTATCTGTGAATTCCGTTACATTCGGATTTGAAAACCGGCTGTACAGGTTTTTATCTTTTTCTTCGGCAAAACTTGCCCTCATATCTTCTGCATCCTGAAAAATAAAACTGGATGTAAGATACAATGGTGTGGAATGCTCATCAAACTGTGATCTTTCAGTTTGTGTTCTTATTGCGGAGGTTTCAAAATTTTCCATATCGTTTTAATTGATGTAATTATGTATTTATTGATAAATAGGATTTCATCCTATTCTGAGATAAATCGTCCCTTCGGGACTCAGGATTGTCATAATTACATTTTATATTTTTATTTATTTTGTTTCGCTTACTCTTAAAATATCACCGAAAACTCCTCTTGCGGTTACCTGGGCTCCGGCTCCGGCTCCCATAATCACAATCGGGTTTTCACCATAGCTTTCCGTGTAAATTTCAAAAATAGAATCTGAACCTTTAAGCTGGCCTAATGCCGAACTTCCCGGTACGGAAACCAGTTTCACATCAAGTTCACCTTTGTCTTTTTGTAAATCCCCATGCAAATCACCAACATATCTTAAAACGTGACCCGGCTCCTGGTTTTCCTTAATTTTCTGATATTCTTCATCCAACTCATCTAACCTTGAAAGGAATTCTGATTTTGAAACGGAAAGTAAACTTTCAGGAACCAGATTCTGAATGTTGATATCATTAAATTCATTGATTAAATCCAGTTCTCTCGCAAGAATCAACAGTTTTCTGGCAACATCATTTCCTGATAAATCTTCTCTTGGGTCAGGTTCTGTATACCCTTTTTCCAGAGCTTCATTGACAATTGTGGAAAACTTATCATCTCTCAAAGAAAAATTATTGAAAACATAGCTCAATGTTCCTGAGAATACTCCTTTGATTCTTGTGATATTTTCTCCTGAAAGGTGTAATAATTTGATGGTATCAATCAACGGAAGCCCGGCGCCCACGTTGGTTTCATATAGATATCGCCTGTTGTTTTTACTCAACGTATATCTTAGTTTACGGTATTCCTCGATGGGAAGGGTATTGAAGATCTTATTGGATGAAACCAGATCAAAACCATTTTCAGCCAAAGCATGGTAATTTTTCACAAAATCTTTGCTTGCCGTATTGTCGACTACGATCAGGTTTTCCAGCTGATTTTCTTTGGAAAAGTTAATCAGCTCTTCAACATTTGACGGATGCTCTGCCACTGAAACCTCATCATTCCAGTCTGCATTAAATCCTTTTTTATTGAAAGCAATTTTTCTTGAATTGGCTACTGCCACTACTTTTAGATCTATTTTCTTACGTCTTTTAATTTCTTCCGACGACTGTAAAACCTGCTCTATCAAAGTCTTTCCTACATTTCCGTGGCCAATGATGGCCAGGTGAACGGTTTTAGGCTTTTTGAAGATCTCAGATTCGATGACATTCTTCGTTTTTTCATCCTGAGATGAAGTCACGACTATATTCACCCTGTTTTCCCCTGACACCTGGTTTAAAAGCAATGGAAACACATTATTCCTTGCCAGCTCAGCAAGCACTTTATTAAAATCTTCCGCCACAAATCCCAGTACGGAAACATTATTGATGCTGTAAATCTGCGAGACTTTCCCGGATCTTCTTTCTGCTTCAAACTCGTCGATCAGACAGGCTACCGCTTTTTCTGCGTCTGCTTCATTAACCAGGATAGAGATCCCGTTTTCAATGGCCTGCTGGGAGATCACTCCTACACTGATTCTCGCTAAGGTAAGGGCTTTAAAAATTCTTCCGTCGATCCCGATTTCACCTAAGAAATCTTCACCTTCGAATTTGATAATTGATCTGTTTTTTAAAAACTTTATTTCGTTAGCATTTTTCATTCTACAAAATATTTTTTATGATAGTATTTAATTGTTCGTATTCCATTAGGAAGGCATCGTGCCCGTGAATTGACTGTATTTCGTGATAGAAAACCTCTTTGTCTTTTTCTTTCAGCTGCTCAAAGCACATTCGGATTTCTGAAGCCGGAAAAAAAAGATCGGTATCTACAGCCACCATGTGCATTCGTGCACTGATCTTTTGCAGATGATCTTCTTTGGTATTAATGTTCATCAGCAGGTGATTCATCAGCTTATAGGATTTCAAACTAAACCTTTCGTTTAATGAATTTCCGTGATAAACCAGCCAGTCTTCCGATTCCAGCCGCTGATTTCCTTGGTGATATCTGTTTTGAAATCTGTCATTTAGAGATTGGGGGGTTCTGTAACACAGCATGGCATGTATTCTTGCTTTCTGCAGGGGTTTATCGTTGCTATTCAACAGGAATTTCTGAACCAGGCACTGGGCATGGAGCCAGTCGTGTGTTCTGAAATCACATGCAATAGGAATAAAAATTTCCGAAAGCTGTGGTTGTATAGCGAGCATTTCCCAGCCAATTCCTCCTCCGAGAGAGCCTCCGATAATGGCGTAAAGATTTTTGATATGAAGTGCTTCTAAACCTTTCAGGAATATTTTTGCTATATCTGAAGGGGTAAAGTCTTCGTATTCGTCAATTAAAAAATGATCATATCCGTTTCCGGGGATATTGAAAGACAGAATGGTATATTTCTTCGTATCGATGACCTGATTTTCTCCAATCAATTGTTTCCACCAGCCTTTTTCTCCGGAAACATTTGAATTTCCGGTCAAAGCATGATTGATGAGTACAACAGGAGCCGTAAACAGGTCTTTCCCGAAGATCTGATAAGTCAACGGGATATGGTATTCCTTTTGGGAATGGGTTTGATACGAAAGATTAATATGGTTTAGTTCTGTTTTCAATTCTATTATTTTAATACAATTGAAAATGCCACAGGAAATGGCTGAAAAGAACTTCAGTAAGTTATCTGTCCAAAATAAATTGGTAGAACGTAGCACCTTCTCTGTTTGCACAAAGGGTTGCTAAGGTTTCACAGGGTCTAATCCCTCAACCTTTCTTGATAACATTTTCAATATTTGAATGAACGCGATGCAAAGATAGTTTTTTTCTTTTAAATTTTGCAATAAAAATTTTTTAATATTCAAAAAGCCTGTAATTACAAGTGTTTCAGAGCAGTGTTAAGAATTATTCAGATGGAAGGAATTGGAATTATTTTTCAAAAAAACTACCTTCGTACTGAAAAAATGATGAGATATGACTGCTGAAAAAGAAAGATTACAAGATATTAAATGGAAAAACTGGGGGCCATACGTCAGCAACCGTCAATGGGGAAATGTACGTGAAGACTACAGCCCGAATGGGAATGCCTGGCACTATGCCAACCACAATAATGCGGAAAGCTACGCATACCGTTGGGGGGAAGAAGGTATCGCAGGAATCTCAGATGTGAAACAGATCTTCTGTTTCGCTTTTTCATTTTGGAACCGGAAAGACAAAATTATCAAAGAACGTTTTTTCGGGCTGAGCAATCCGCAGGGAAATCATGGAGAGGATATTAAGGAAATCTTTTATTATTTAGACAATACACCTACGCACAGCTATATGAAGATGGTGTATAAGTACCCGATCAACTCTTTTCCCTATGATGATCTTGTTGCTGAAAACGGAAGACGCAGCAAAAAGGAACCTGAATATGAGATTTTTGATACGGGAATTTTTGACAATGATGAGTATTTTGATATTTTCATTGAATACAGTAAAGCTGATCACAATGATATTCTTGCAAGAGTAACAGTGCACAACAGGAGCCAACAGGATGCGCCAATCGTGATCGCTCCCACGGCATGGTTCAGGAATAACTGGAAATGGGGCTACAACACGTACAAAGCGCAGATGAATGCTTCTTTTGACGGATGCATCGACATTAACCACGACAGTATTTCAATCAAAAAATTCTATTCCAGAAATCTGGGTGCTAAAAGTGCCTTCTGCGAAAATGAAACCAATACGCCTAAATTATACGGAGCTCCATATCCGGGAAACACGTACTTTAAAGATGGTATTAATGATCATATTATATACGGAAGCAATACGGTAAATCCGGAAAAGCGGGGAACCAAAGCTTCTTTTATTATAGATGAAATCATCGGAGCCGGCCAGTCCAAAACCTTCGATTTCAGGCTGTGTCCTGACGAAATTGATGAACCTTTTGAAAGCTTTGATAAAATTTTTGCTACGCGTATTGCTGAAACAGACGAGTTTTATCACGAAATCCAGAGTGAAACCACGAATGAAGATGAAAGAAACGTACAGCGACAGGCTTTTGCAGGACTTTTATGGAATAAGCAGTTCTATCATTATAACGTAGGAAAATGGCTGAAAGGTGATCCAAACCATGAAGCTCCCAGAAATTTCAATGATTATGTAAGAAATACGGAATGGAATCACCTTCACAATAAGGATATCATTTCCATGCCGGATAAATGGGAATATCCGTGGTATGCCACATGGGATCTGGCATTTCACTGTGTCCCGTTTTCAATTATTGACGGCGAATTTGCCAAGGGACAGCTTCTCCTGCTCACGAAGGAATGGTATATGCACCCGAACGGCCAGCTTCCCGCCTATGAATGGAATCTGAGCGATGTGAATCCTCCTGTACACGCATGGTCCTGCTTCCGTGTTTTTAAAATTGACGAAAAACAGAATGGCAAACCCGATCTTTTATTCCTTGAAAAGGTATTCCAGAAGCTTCTCCTGAATTTTACATGGTGGGTTAACCGGAAAGATAAAAGAGGAAACAATATTTTTGGCGGTGGTTTCCTCGGTCTCGATAATATCGGGGCTTTTGACCGTAATATGGAGCTGAAGGACGGACAACACCTTGAACAGGCAGACGGAACAAGCTGGATGGCGATGTATGCACTTAATATGATGCGGATCGCAATGGAGCTTGCCCAGTATTATCAGGTGTACGAAGATATGGCGATCAAATTTTTTGAGCACTATCTGTACATCGCGGAAGCCATGGAAAACTTAGGAGACGGTAAAGACGGTCTGTGGAATGAGGAGGACGGCTTTTTCTATGATGTACTTCAGCTGGGTAACGGTGACAGCGTTTCTTTAAAACTAAGAAGCATTGTCGGCCTGATCCCAATGTTTGCGGTAGAAATTGTGGATCATAAATTATTAGACAAAATGCCGAATTTCCAGGCAAGAATGGAATGGGTATTAAAGAATAAACCTGAGCTCACCAAATTGGTCTCCCACTGGGATGAGGAAGGGCAAGGCAGAAAACACCTGATGAGCATTTTACGTAAAAACAGACTGACTAAAGTCCTGAAAAGAATGCTGGATGAGGATGAATTTTTAAGTTCTTACGGTATCCGCGCCATGTCCAAGATCTATGAGGAAAATCCGTTTGTTTTTTCCGTTCACGGTACGGAAAATGTGGTGTATTATACGCCTGCAGAGAGTGACAGCCGCATGTTCGGAGGAAACAGCAACTGGCGTGGTCCGATCTGGTTCCCGATCAATTTCCTGATTGTTGAAAGCCTGCAGCGTTTCCATTTTTATTATGGCAACAGCCTGAAAGTGGAATTCCCGACAGGCAGCGGCGAAAAGAAAAACCTGGATGAAGTGGCCCAGAATATCAGCAGAAGACTCTGCTCTTTATTTTTAAAGGACGAACATGGACAAAGGCCCTTCAACGGTGGAAATCCCAAGTTTAATTATGATGAACATTTTAAGGATTATATTACTTTCTTTGAATATTTCCATGGAGACAATGGCCGTGGTGTGGGAGCTTCCCATCAGACAGGATGGACCGCGACAGTGGCTAAGCTTATGAAGCCGAGATTGACAGTATAAGTTTCGGGCGGCCCTTGGGGCCGCCCGAAATTTTTGTTTATTATTCATTAGAAGAAATTACACTTTTTCTCCATTCACCAAAACTTCATACCCGATTTCTACATTCGGTTCCAAAGTTTTTGATACTGAACAGTATTTTTCAAAAGACAGCTCTGCTGCTTTTAATGCTTTTTTGGGATCAATATTTCCTTCCAGAAGAAATTTCACCTTTATAGATTTGAATGGTTTTGCATCATCCACGGGAACTCTTTCGCCTTCTACTTCAGCCTGGAAACCCGTAATTTCCTGACGTTGTTTCTTAAGAATAGATACTACATCAATCCCGCTGCATCCTGCAACGGCCATCAATACACTTTCCATTGGGGAAACACCTTTGGCTCCCGGCTGTGAGGTATTATCCAGAAGAATGGAATTTCCCTGGGAATTGGTGCATTCAAATAAAAAATCTTCGTTTATTCTGTTAAGTGTTATTTTCATTGCTTATTGCTTATTGCTTATTGCTTATTGCTTATTCAAAGTTATAAAATTCCCCTTGCTTTTATCTCAAGGTATTTATTAATAACGTCAATATTTAAATTTTCAGGAAGCGTATAGACCGTGTAAATCCCATATTTTCTTAGTTCCTGGATGATCAGTTTCTTTTCAAATTCAAATTTTTCAGCAATAATTTCGTCATAGATTTCCTGCATGTTTTCAGGGTTCTTTTGAATCAGCGTATGCAATTCTGAATTTTTAAAAAATACCACGACCAGCAAATGGTTTTTGGCGATACCGCGAAGATATTTCAGTTGTCTGTTTAAGCCGTCCAGTGTTTCAAAATTGGTAAAAAGCAGGACAAGGCTTCTTTGATTCAGGGAATATTTTACATCCTGGTACAGACGGTTAAAATCGCTCTCAAAAAAATCAGTTTTAATATTGTACAGAGCCTCTGAAATTTTTTTCAGCTGTCCTGATTTATTTTCGGCAGCCACTTTATTTTCCGTTTTTTTGGAGAAGGTCATCATTCCTGCCCGGTCGCCTTTCTTCAGAATAATGTGGGAAAGAGCCATTGCAGCATTAATGGAATAATCCAGGAGACTGAGGCCATTGAAAGGCATTTTCATCGTCCTTCCTTTATCAATCAGAATAAAAATACGCTGTGACTTCTCATCCTGAAACTGATTGACCATTAAACGGTTAGTCTTGGAAGTTGCTTTCCAGTTGATGGTTCTGATATCATCACCGGGAACATATTCTTTGATCTGCTCAAATTCCATGGTGTGCCCCAGTTTTCTGATCTTTTTGATTCCACCGAGCATAAATTCACTCTGCAGCGCCATCAGCTCATATTTTCTCAGATGAACAAAGGACGGATATGCCGGCAGCATCGCATCTTTCTGAAAAGTGAATCTTCTGGATATAAATCCTAACGGCGAAGAAGCGTATATGTTCAGGCTTCCAAAACTGTACTCTCCCCTTTCTTTAGGTTCCAGACTATACTGAAAATAAGTATTTCTACCGGACTCAATATCTTTTGTAATCAAGAAGTCCCTTTTCTGAAACTGAAACGGAATTTCATCAATGATTTTTGTTTTAATCCTGAAACCATAATTATTTTTAATATCAATTTTCACGAAATTTTCATCTCCATTGGAGAGTTTTTCGGGAAGGATTCTTTGGGCCAGAACTCCATTTTTGGAATTAAACAGAAAAAGATAATCCACCATGGCGGCCAGGAAACAGACCAATAAAACACCATGAGCCACCCACATCAGAACCGGAAAGAAAAATGCAAAGACATAAATAATCCCCACTCCAATGAGCGAAAAGAAAAATCGGGTATTGATGTATAGGTTTTTCATTTTATAGGAATTAAGGATTAGGAAACAGGAATTAGGGAATAGGATCGCGCTCTGATCCCTAAACCCTAAACCCTTTCATCTACCTCGGAATTTCTATTCCCTCTAGGATCTGGCGGATAATTTCATCTGCAGTAAGGCCTTCCATCTCGCGTTCCGGAGAAACGATAACCCTGTGTCTTAATACGGCGTAACTGGCTTCTTTAATATCCTCAGGAGTCACAAAATCACGTCCTCTTAGTGCAGCAAAAGATTTGGAGGCGGTAAGCAGAGCGAGTGAAGCCCGTGGAGAAGCGCCAAGATACAGGAATTGGTTTTCCCGCGTATTGACGATAATTTTCGCGATATATTCCATGAGCTGTGCTTCTACAATAATTTCTTTTACAAGGTGCTGGTAGCTTTTCAGCTGCTCAGCAGTAATAACGCGGTTTACACTTTCGGTTTTATCTTCTTTTTTACTTTCGTGCTGGTTTTTAATGATCATCACTTCCTGTGCAAGATTTGGATATCCCACATTGATCTTGAACAGAAAACGGTCCAGCTGAGCTTCCGGAAGCCTGTAGGTTCCTTCATGCTCTATCGGGTTTTGGGTAGCCACCACAAGGAAAGGTTCATCCATCACATACCGGATTCCGTCCATTGTAACCTGTCTTTCTTCCATTACCTCAAACAACGCTGCCTGGGTTTTGGCAGGTGACCTGTTGATCTCATCAATCAGGATAAAACTGGAAAAAACCGGCCCTTTTTTAAATTCAAATTCGGAGTTTTTAACATTGAAAACGGAAGTGCCCAAAATATCAGAAGGCATCAGGTCCGGTGTAAACTGAATTCTGCTGAAACCCACATCTATTGTTTTCGCCAGAAGCTTTGCCGTAATGGTTTTGGCCACACCAGGAACGCCTTCAATCAGAACATGTCCGTTTGATAAAAGCGCTGCAATAAGGTGTTCGATCATGCTTTCCTGGCCTACAATAACTTTTCCTATTTCCGTTTTTACTTTGTCTAAGCTGGCACGGAGCTCAATCATGTCAATTCTGGATTGAAACTGATCTTCTTTTTTATTTAGATTTATAGAACTTTGATTGTCTATATTTTCATTTTCAGGGTTTTCCATAATTTTATGTCTTTGGTTTTATGGGTATATTTTGATCGGGGTTGAACCGATTGTGTATTTTTTAAATTGTGTTTGTGTTTTTATAACTGTTTTATGATCGGATGTTATATTCGGATTTTATCCGATTCTTGTTAAATCGTCCCTTCGGGACTCTCTGTTCTTTATTCTAATTGATTTTTTTATCATTTACTGGAACCTCATTGTTACATTTCAATATCTCATCCAGAAGTTTATTCATTATTACGAGGTCTTCTTTCATCACGCTGGCGTAAGGATCCTGCCCTTTTTTAATCAAAGCAATAGCTATACGAATCATTTCTATTGGTTTTCCTGTTTTCAGATGAAGCTTAATAGCGAAATCTTCGTCAAGATGACTGGTATTAATTAAAAAATCCATTCTTACTTTATTCAGAAAATACTGACCTTTTTTGGCCATCATATCATGGAAATCGCCTTCCTGAAGGTAGAGATTTCCAATACTTTTCACAAAATCCACCGAAGTATTTCTTAAAGGTTCCAGAACAGGAACGATCCGCTGTTTTCTTTTTGCATTAAAGAAAATAAACAGGACCAGACCGCCCAAAAATACCCACCAGGCATACTTCAATGCAGGATTAGAAAGAACGAATCTCATAAAGAAACGTGAAACCTTGGTATCATTTTTCACAAACCAGATGGTTTCTCTATCCTGAAGGTACGAAAAAACATCCTGTGCGTATTTTAGATTTCCTGGTTTTAAAAGATAATAATTGGTAAGGAAAAGAGGTTCGGTGTGAACGTAGATTGTTCCCTTGCCAAAATTTGTTTTGATAAAATTGGCCTGGTCAGCATTATTCTTCTCTATGGTTTTCCCTAACACCTCCACGTTTGGTTTAATATATGAAAAACCTCGACCCGAAGGAAATTTATCCAGTTTAATAAAATCATTCTGGTATTTCCTGTCTGTGAATTTCAGCACATTTTCCTCACTGAAAGAAATATCGGAATCATAGTAGCCGATACTGTCTGATATATCTTTGGGAACCCGATTGGATAGAATCAATGCATCGGAGCCGTTGGATACCTGATCCAGGATTTTCTTCCACGATTCTTTATCCAGATCATTCTGAATGATCACAATATTATGTGCTTCTTTTTTCCACTGCCCGTAATATTCGTAAGGAGCCTGTTCTATCTTTTTCAGCTTATTTTTAAACAGGTCATTCGCTTCATTATTAAAAACAAAGAGCCCGAAAGGTGATTTTTCATTAATATCAAAATTCTTGCGCCAGTTCAGGGTTTCTTTTTTATTGACTTCAAGCAACGCCAGAATAAGCATCACAACGATGAATATTACAGCATATATTTTGAAGGTTTTTTTCATGATTCAATACAATTATGGTTTAAAAGCCTGATATTGAGCTTTAAATTTCAGATAAGTCTGTTCATCAATACTGAATTCCCCGTACCATACATAATCGAAGATGTAGGAAAGTTTTGTAAACTCTTCTTTCAAATGATGGTCTTTAAGTTCGGCTGCATAGTCTTTATTCGTCTTTTCGGGATTCCAGCTGATCTGTTTTTTATCACTGAGCTTTTTTAATACCAGCAGAAACTGGTAACGGACCGCGGAACGGTAATCTCCTTCCCTTTCAAATTTTGCAATACTCTCGGAAAAATTAATCTCATGGATATTTTCGTGAAGCTCCTGTGCATTGATATCGATTTTCTTATTTTTCCTGCCCCAAAAGAGGTTTCCGTCTTTGCCCATTAAATATTTAATGATAAAATAGAGAAGAAACCCTACGAGGATAATTGCAAAAAAACGGATCAGGGCTGTAGTGATTTTTGCTGAATTGGTAAAAACAGTCTCACCAAAAATACTCTGCAGGATCTTATCAATCCTACGCATCAGTTTCTGGAAAAAAGATTCTCTGGGTTTGGATACCGAGTAATCAAATTCATTGCCTTTATATCTGGACTGAAGATTTTCTCTGAACTTTTTAGGATACAGTGTATTTTCTGAAACCGGGTTCCTGAGCAGCACAGAATCTGCACGGAGCATATTCCTGTAATGACCTGTCCCTAATGAATCCCCGATATATTCTTCCACTATGGCAGCCTCATTATCATCCTGTGCATAAACAGGACCTATGGAGAAAAAGACCAGCAGAAAAAAAAGGAATTTATTCATTGATACCTATGGTTTCTATTTCTTCAAGCTCAATTTTCTGGTGAAGATCTGTTCTGCTGTCGTAATACATCAACCCTCCGTTGATATACATCAGGTTGGAAAGAATCAAAGAAGCCAGCATTGAGATTCCATAGAATATAAAGAAAATAATTCCTACAGTTCCGGTGAAAGGGTTTTCTTCAAAGTTTCCGTCCGATGGTGATGTCAGAAGTGATCCGTACATAAAAAACATCGGAATAAGGGTAAATACGGAAGTGATCATATACATCATGATAAACATGATGATGCATGCACCCCAATATTTCCAGTACGGGGACTTTTCATTTCCGTTTGGGTAAGAAAACTGGGATCTTATGGAATAACTCAGGCTTTCGATAAATCCTCTTTTCGTATTAAAATAATCATACATCAGAAATGACGAAACATTAAATATGGTGGGATAGATCAGCAATATGAGGAAGAAGCCAATGATAATCAGCAATAACAGATATGAAATCCCTATAAGAATTGTTGCTACAGGAAAGACAATAAAAAGCATTCCAATGCATATTTTAAAAATTCTTCCGGCATTGTTTTTAAAGTCGCTCAGGATTTCGTCTGTTTTTATTTTCTGAGCCCCTTCAGCGATTCTTTTCATATAGAATACCGGATACAGATAGTTCGCGATGATCAGAAGCATAAAGAGGATAAATACAAGGATTCCTGCCACCGTAAGCATTCCGGAATTTTCTGAGAAATATCTTTCAAAATAATAGGTTTCCCCACCGGTATTTCCACCTATAAGCTGTCCGAAAATTTCCCTGAATCCAAAAATGACCACAGCTGTTGTTAATATCAGCAGCAGCCCGTTAATCAGGATATAATTCTTAAAATAATTTTTTCCGTATAATTTGAAAAAATTAAAGCTGTCAGTAATGAAAGCCCCAAATTCTCTTTTTTTATAAAACTGCATCATGACTGTTGGTATTAGTTCTTTTATAAACCACTGAAGGATACACAAAATAGTAGAATCCAATGATGGCCACTGATGAGATGATGAT
This sequence comes from Chryseobacterium phocaeense, assembly GCF_900169075.1. NCBI lineage: Bacteria > Pseudomonadati > Bacteroidota > Flavobacteriia > Flavobacteriales > Weeksellaceae > Chryseobacterium > Chryseobacterium phocaeense. The sequence goes on along the minus strand of NZ_LT827014.1, from coordinate 1,012,048 downwards.
AGCCAAATTAACCACAAGCGGCATTTTCAGGGCATGTCTTGTAACATATCCCTCGATAATTCCGGCACAAATGGTAAAAGGTATGGTGCTCAGGAAAATTTTAAAAGAGTCCTTAAAGCCTGTTTTAAAGGAATTAAATCTTGAAAAAGTCTTTGGAAACAGGATACTCGCTCCCAGAATCAGCCCGCACATTGCCTCCACTACCATGGCAAAGATCTCGAAAACCCCGTGAAGCCAGATTCCTCTTGCACTGTCTTTCAGAGCGCCGTAATCATAGAAAAAGTACTGGAAGGACCCCAGCATCACACTGTTTGAAAGAAGTGCATACAAAGTTCCCACCCCGCCTGCAATGCCATAAATATATAATTTTGCGCCTACTCCAATATTATTAAAAATAATTCCTATGGTACTTCCCCAGGTAGAACCACTCTGATAAACTCCCACGGCATTTCCTTTTTTAATATTTTCGATGGTTTCATTCACGTAGCCTTCGCCAAGAATAATATTGGCAAAACCTTTATCATAGATTCCGGAAAGCACCCCTATTGAAGTAAAAAGGATAAAGAAGAGAAATGCATACATCAGGTATCTTCTGTACTGGTAAACCAGCAGAGGAACTTCCGTTCTGAAAAAATAAATCAGCCTGTTTTCTTCCACTCTCTTCGTTTTGTAGATCTTTTGGAATATCTGTGAAGAAAGATGATTCAGGTATACTGTGGTATTACTTTTAGGGTAATAGCTCTGTGCAAATGAAAGATCATTGATCAGGTTGATATACAGCGAAGACAGGTCATCAGGATTTTTTTTTATTTTCCCTTGAATAACCTGTTCGATTCCCAACCATTTTTCTTTATTTTGTTTAATGAAATAAACTTCTCTCATAATTGTAAGGCTAAAATAATAAAAAATATGTCTCAAATTGCGATAAATACCTCACAAAATGTAAATATTAATTTTAATATTGCCAGCGTAGGAGAAAGAATGCTTGCCTTCATTATCGATCTGCTGATAAAGGTGGCTTACGTTGTTATTATATTCTATCTTTTCTTCAATATTTTTGATCTCGGGTATTTATTGGCAGGCCTTGACCAGTGGTCTATCATGGCTGTTTATATTGTTCTTACGTTCCCGGTTTACATTTACCCTGTTGTTCTGGAAAGCCTGATGGAAGGCCAGACTCCCGGAAAAAAACTGATGAAGATACGGGTGGTAAAAATTGACGGGTACCAGGCCAGTTTCGGGGACTATCTTATCCGTTGGGTTTTCAGGTTGATTGATACTACAGCAGCCGGTGTTGTAGGGCTGATCTCTATGATTGTTTCTAAAAACAATCAGCGTTTGGGTGACATTGCTTCCGGCACCGCTGTGATTTCTTTAAAAAACAATATCAATATCTCCCATACCATTCTGGAAAATATCAAGGAAGACTATATCCCTTCATTCCCTCAGGTGATTGCTTTAAGTGATAATGATATGAGGATCATTAAAGATAATTACACCAAAGCCCTCAAAGTAGATGACCGCCAGATCATCAGCAGGCTTTCCGATAAGATCAAAAGTATTTTAAAGCTGGAAATAGATCCAAAAACGATGACGGAAAGACAGTTTATCAGTGTGGTGATCAAGGATTATAATTACTATACGGGAAAAGATAATTGACAGGTCAATGGTGAGTGGTCAATTTTACTTCGTAAGTGAGTGGTGAATTTTTGCTGCGCAAGTGAATGGGAAATTATAATATGCAGAAATAGCTCAAAAGTAATTGAATTAAAAATTGACAGCGAAGCAAATTCAGCATTGACAATTCATGTCAAATTGCCTGCGGTTCAATTTTTGTAGGGTTAATACCAAAGGTTTGAAATTATGAAATTCGAAAATAATAAATCAGGAAACGGAGGGGTCCTTACCCTGAATAATGATATCAAAGAAGTAGGAAGGCTTACCTACACTATTTTTCCGGAAGATCATAAGCTGATTATTTCTTTTGTTCTGGTACATCCGGAATTTGAAGGCCGGGGAATGGGAAAATACCTGGTTGAAGAAGCTATTAAATTTGCCCGGGAAAATAACTGGAAGGTGTATCCGCACTGTTCTTACGCCCGAGCGGTGATGACCAGAATGAGTGATGTTGATGATATTTTTCTAAAGAATTAAAACCTCATTTACAAGGATCTGTTCTATATCATCCGGATAATCTACTTTCAGATGATGATCTGAAGCTACCCATTCCATGATTTCCTGAAGATTCAATACTTTTGAATTTGGAATTCCCATCAAATCCAGGGCAGTAGCATTGCACTCCTGCTCATATTGGTTATGAATAGGGATCACGAACAGTTTTTTATCCATAAATAATGCTTCAGCTGGAGTTTCAAACCCGGCATTGCATAAAATTCCATCACAACCTTCAAAATATTTCAGGTACTGCAGTTCGTCAATAGGAAAAATCTCCACATTTTTCACTTTGACCTGTACTTTACTGTACTTTGAAAATACTTTCCACTGTACGGGAATCTGTTTCAGGACTTTGATGATGTTTTCATCTGCAAAACTAGGCAGATATACAAGATAGTATCCTTTTTTATCCGGATTCAGGTTTCGGATTTTTTTTCTGATTACAGGTTTTTTGATCTGAGGATGATAGTTTTCAAAGTGAAATCCGATTTTTCTTTCACTGGGAACATAGTATTTCAGGATCAGCTCACCGAGAAAATCTTTCTTTGCCGGTTTTGGGGTTTCAGCAAAACTCATGGAAGCCTGATGGCTGAGTTCGATCATGGGAAACTTTTTTAATTTTCCGGCCCATCCTGTTAGTGGCTCATAATCATTGATGATCAGATCGTATTGTGATAGTTCCAGTTCCCTGATGGTTTTTATAGCTTCTAGGAATTTATTTTCGGTAAACGTTTTACGGTAGGATAAGCCTCCGGTTTTATTATAGAGTAAAGAAATGCCCTTGTATTGAAAGTTAATGTCAAAATCAGCCTTTAACTGGGATTGATGCCCGCTGATAAGTGTATCTACCGAAGCATATTTTTTGAGGAGAGGGATAATTTCCTGGGCCCTGGCAACATGTCCGTTTCCGGTTCCTTGAAATGCATACAGTATTTTCATTTAAGAAAAATTAGTTACTATTTTCAGAAGCTCTGAGCTGTCCATATCCTGGATTTCTTCTGCTTCATCATCTTTAAGTGAATCTTTATGCTCGTCATAATAGAAAATTTTCCATTCTTTATCATGATATTCAAGAGCTGACAGATTTTCTATCCAGTCACCGGAGTTCAGATAAGTACAGGATCCTTTTTTATTGACCACTTCACGAATTTGGGGCTGGTGGATGTGACCGCAGATTACATAGTCATAGTGATTGTCGATAGCGAGCTCAGAGGCAGTCAGTTCAAAATCCCCGATATATTTCACCGCTTTCTTTACATTGTTCTTGATTTTTTTGGAAAATGAATATTTCTCCCTGCCCATCTTCTCAAGAAACCAGTTGACCATATTATTAATGGCAATCAGAAGATCATACCCTTTTCCTCCAAGTTTGGCGATCCACTTGGAATGCTGCACCGAGGCATCAAAAACATCTCCGTGAAAGATCCAGGTCTTTTGTTTGTCAATATCCAGACAGATCTTGTTGCAGACTTTCAGTTTTCCCAGTTCAAAGTCCGTAAACTTTCGGAACATCTCATCATGGTTTCCTGTAATATAATAGACCTGTGTGTTTTTGGTCGCAAATGAAAGGATCTTCTTGATCACCTTCAAATGAGGTTTAGGGAAGTAAGACTTTTTAAACTGCCAGATATCGATAATATCTCCGTTTAAAACTAATGTTTTAGGCTGGATAGAATTAAGATACCGCAACAGCTCTTTAGCCTTACATCCATAAGTTCCTAAATGCACATCCGATATGACAACTAATTCAACGTTTCTTTTCATAGTTTTATACAAAGAAACTAATTGAAAGTTAACTGTATATGAATGCTATATTATTTTTTACAGTGAGTTCATCAGCTCTTCTGTAATCTCCATATTGTGGTACACGTTCTGTACATCATCATCGTCTTCAAAACGCTCAAGCATTTTCATATTCGCTTTAAACTGCTCTGCGTTCACGTCTTTGATGTTATTTGGTATTCTCTGAAGTTCAGCACTTTTCGCTTCAATTCCCAATTCATCCAGTTTATGTGATAATGAACCGAAATCTTCGAAGGCCGTTGTAATCATTACTTCTTCTTCATCTTTTTCCACATCTTCAGCACCCCCATCAATCATTTCCATTTCAAAATCATCCCAGTCCATTTTGATCTGAGACAAATCCAGGTTGAAGATCCCTTTTCTGTCGAAGATGAAAGCTAATTCCCCATTCTTTCCAAGGTTTCCGTCAAATTTATTAAAGATCGCTCTTACGTTGGCCACGGTTCTGGTGGTATTGTTGGTTGTACATTCCACGAAGAAAGCCACACCACCCTGTCCGTATCCTTCATAAGTTACTTCTTCATAGTTTTCAGCATCGGCACCGCTTGCTTTTTTGATGGCTCTTTCTACGTTGTCTTTAGGCATGTTTGCCCCTTTCGCATTCTGGATGCATCTTCTTAAGGCCGGGTTGGCTTCAGGATCCGTTCCTCCGGCTTTTACAGCTAAGGCGATATCCTTACCTATTTTAGAAAAAGTTTTGGCCATTTTATCCCATCTGGCCATTTTAGAAGCTTTTCTATATTCAAATGCTCTTCCCATTTTGATTTTAAATTTTCAACAAAATTAACTAAAAGTCAACAAAAAAAAAATACCCCCGAATCATCGGAGGTATTTATTATTTAGAAAAATTAATTATTTTTTCTTTTTAGCCGGAGCTTTTTTCTTAGCTGTAGCTTTTTTCTTAACTACCGCTTTCTTAACTGGAGCATCAGTGTAATCTTTCTTAGCGATTGCATTCCACTCGTTAGCATCTTCAATAGCCTTTACAACTACTTTTCTGTCAACTTGTCTTTCAGCATCAGAAGCTTTCTCAGAAACTGTAGCTTTAGCTTCACCAACACCGATTGATTTAAGCGCATTAGCATCTACACCTCTAGCATCTAAAGCAGCAACTACAGAAGCAGCTCTTTCTCTAGATAATTTCAAGTTGTAAGCTTCAGCACCCTTAGCATCAGTTCTACCTTCTAATAGATAGTTACCTCCTTCTTTCTTAATGATATCAGCAGCTTTATCAAGAGCACCTTTAGATTCTGGTCTGATAGTAGCTTTGTTGAAATCAAAGAAGATACTGTTAACTTGAGTCTGAATTTCTTCTTCTTTCACTTTTGCTGGTTTAGGACATCCGTTGTACTCTGGAAGACCTGGAACAGTAGGACAAGCGTCATCTTTATCTAGGATTCCGTCACCGTCTGTATCTGGCCAAGGACAACCTTTGTTTTCTGCAGGACCTGCTACTGAAGGACAAGCATCATCTTTATCGATAACACCGTCACCGTCTGTATCTGGCCAAGGACAACCGTTGTTTTCAACCGGACCAGCTACTTCTGGACATTGATCGTCTTTATCTGGAACTCCGTCACCGTCTGTATCAGGACATCCCTGGAATTCTGGTAGACCTGGAGTATCTGGGCAAAGATCATCTTTATCTAGGATACCATCCTTATCTCTGTCTCTGTTACCAAATCTGAATAAGATGGATGCAGAAGCTTGCCAGAAGTTAGCAACTGTAGATTTATCACCTGGAGTTGTTACATAGTCACCCTGAACACCAAGACCGAAGTTCTTAGTTACCCAGAAGTTAACACCAGCACCAGCAGCAACAGCAAAGTGATTAGCCTTACCATTTTCGTTACCACCATCACCATTAGAAATCATTTCTCCAGTTGGATTACCGTTAATGAAACTTCCTCTTGGGAAAGTAAGAGCAGTATAATCATGTCTTAGGTAGTTAGCACCAACTCTTAAATATGGATCGAACCAAGATTCTTCATTCCATAAAAGACCAGCTGCTTTAGCCTGGAAACCAATACCCGTCATTAGGAAAAATTCTTTTCCCATGTTGAATCTTTTGTTGTCTACATTACCTACTGTAGTCTGCCAGTCGATAACTAAACCTTTACCGATGTTTCTAGCAACTGTTAACTTAGATAATGGAGGCGTAATAGAGAAGTTGTTCATATTGAACATATTCTTCGTTAAATTTTTTGCAGAAAGCGTATTACTGAAGTTATCTCTCTGTGCTGTGTGGTTTTCCGCATGAGCACCAACCCCGATCAACCACGGATTGTTGGTAGTCTGAGCGAACACAGTAGAGGCAACCGTAAGCGCCAATGCTGAAATTCCTAATTTTAGATTTTTCATAGAATTAAATGATTAAATAATTGATAATGCAAAATAAATATAATTTTTCTTTATATACAAAGTTTTTTGAATGATTTTTAACTTTTCTTTAATATTCTGTCCAGGTTACGTTTATTTTCTCTATCTTTAATCGCTTCCCTTTTATCAAAGAGTTTTTTCCCTCTACCAAGCGCAATCAGCACCTTTGCTTTACCCTTGTCTGTGATATACAATTTAAGAGGTATAATCGTATTCCCTGCATCCTTTAACTTTTTTTCAAGTTTCTGCAATTCTTTTTTGTGCAACAGCAATTTTCGTTCCCTTTTTGTTTTGTGGTTGTAAAAAGTTCCCAGTTTATACTCATCAATCATCATGTTGATAATGTATAATTCCCCATCAATAAACTGACAGAAGGATTCTGTGATGGATGCTTTGGAAGAACGTAAAGATTTTATTTCGGTACCTGTTAAAACCATCCCGGCTTCAAATTCTTCAAGGATTTCATATTCAAAACGGGCTCTTCTGTTTAATATATTGACTGTTTTTTCGATCTTCATTGTAAATAATTCGTGATTACCGTGATATATTATATGACGTGATTATGTTGATTGGGTTATACCCAATTCATTATTAAATCGTCCCTTCGGGACTCTGGTCTATTATTTCATTAATGAAATATAGAAAAAATACCTTATATTTAAAAACTTGACTATTACATTATTACGAAATACCCAAATTCTTTTCGTATTTTTGCGCCAAATTTACAAAACTATATGTTAACAGTATCTAACTTATCTTTACAATTCGGGAAAAGAGTTCTTTTTGACGAGGTAAATATTATGTTTACCAAAGGAAACTGCTACGGGATTATCGGAGCAAACGGTGCGGGGAAATCTACATTTCTTAAAATATTAACGGGAAAGCAGGATCCTACTACAGGGCATGTATCTTTGGAGCCGGGGAAAAGAATGTCAGTATTGGAGCAGGATCACTTTGCTTATGATCAATATACTGTTCTTGAGGCTGTTTTAAGAGGAAACAAGAAATTATTTGAAATAAAAGAAGAAATGGATTCTTTATACGCTAAAGAAGACTTTTCTGATGAAGACGGAATCAAAGCGGGTGAACTGGGTGTGATCTATGACGAAATGGGAGGATGGACTGCTGAATCAGATGCACAGACCATGCTTTCCAACGTAGGGATCAAAGATGATATGCACTGGCAGATGATGAGTGAACTTGAGAACAAGGACAAAGTAAAGGTTCTATTGGCTCAGGCTCTTTTCGGAAATCCGGATGTACTGATCCTGGATGAACCTACGAATGACCTGGATATCGAAACGATCTCCTGGTTAGAAGATTTCCTTGCAGACTATGAAAACACGGTAATCGTTGTATCTCACGACCGTCACTTCCTGGATACGGTTTGTACGCATATCGGAGACCTTGATTATGCTAAACTTAACCTTTACACCGGTAACTACTCTTTCTGGTACCAGGCTTCCCAGTTAGCGACAAGACAAAGAGCTCAGGCTAATAAAAAAGCGGAAGAAAAGAAGAAAGAACTTCAGGACTTTATCGCGAGATTCAGCTCCAACGTTGCGAAAGCAAAACAGGCTACAGCCAGAAAGAAAATGATCGATAAACTAAACATCGATGATATTAAGCCTTCTTCAAGAAGATATCCTGCCATTATTTTCGAAATGGAAAGAGAGGCGGGAGATCAGATTCTGGATGTAAAAGGTCTTGAAAAAACAAAAGACGGGGAATTATTGTTCTCTAACATTGATTTAAATCTTAAAAAAGGAGATAAAGTAGCCGTACTTTCCAAAAACTCTTTAGCAATTACAGAGTTCTTTGAAATTCTTGCCGGAAATGTGCAGGCGGATAAGGGAACAGTAGCGTGGGGAGTTACCACCAACCAATCTCACATGCCTTTGGATAACACCAATTTCTTCCAGGAAGATCTAAGCCTTGTTGACTGGTTAAGACAATTCACCAAAAACGATGAAGAGCGTCACGAAGAATTCGTAAGAGGTTTCTTAGGAAGAATGCTTTTCTCCGGTGATGAAGCGTTGAAATCATGTAAAGTACTTTCAGGGGGTGAAAAAATGAGATGTATGTTCAGTAGAATGATGCTTCAGAAAGCTAATGTTTTACTGTTGGATGAACCTACCAACCACTTAGACCTTGAAAGTATCACTACTTTGAACAACTCATTGTCAAACTTCAAAGGAAATCTTTTATTGGCTTCCCATGACCACGAGATGCTTCAGACAGTCTGTAACAGAATCATTGAGCTGACTCCAACAGGAATCATCGACAGAGAAATGACTTACGACGAATATCTTGCTGATAAAAAAGTAAAAGAACTGAAAGAAAAAATGTACGCTTAATTTTTAAGGCAACATTCAATCTTATAAAGAAAATTCCTCAAAGACAACTTTGAGGAATTTTTATTTTTAAGTGAAACGATATTATTTGGTAAGTTTCGTCTTAGGAATAGCAATGGTTCCCGGATCTTTCCATAAACCGTCTTTTTCTGCTCTCTTTTTGATCGCCTGAGCTCTTTTCTCGCTGTCTGGGTGAGAGTTGAACATTTTTTCAAAGCCAGTTTGTGTACTTCCTTCTGAAAGCAAAGCTAATTTCTTAAATGCAGAATAGGCACCCACTACATTATAATTATTGGCTTTCATGAAATCATAAGAATACGTATCCGCTTCAGATTCCTGCTTTTTGCTATGTGAAGCATCTAAGAAGGCATTGGCCATTTTACCCACCTGGCTGTCATTTAAAGCCGCTACAGTTCCAGACGCGGATGAAGCCGCATCTAACGCCGCCGCCTTCATATAAGCCGCCTTCATAGCATCTTTTGTATCCTGATTTTTCACGTGCCCGATCTCATGCCCGATAACTGCCAGTATTTCGTCATCCGTCATGATATCCATCAACGAAGAAAATACACGAACACTTCCGTCTGCACAGGCAAAAGCATTAATATCTTTCACTTTGTAAACTTTATAGTTCAACGCAAGCCCATCCTGGGATTTGTGTTTTCCGAAAAGTTTGTTCAGTCTTACTGTGTAAGGATCTTTTGGCCCTGCCACCGGATTGTTCTTATCCATCCAGTCAACAGATTCCTTTGACAGTTTAATGGCATCTTCGTTGGTAAAAGTAAGGGCTTTTGCTCCTTTTGAAACAACGCCGGCAGCTTTTCCAAGATTAATTTTCTGTGCTGATACAGCATTCAGTGCGCCTAAAAATAAAAGGCAGATAGTCATTTTTTTCATATTTATTTCAATTTGGACCGCGAAGATAGATATTTTTTTTAACATTCAGTAAGTCAACTTCATCCATATTCATTTCAAAATGCTGTTTTTTTTCCTTATTTTTGTGAAATGAGTCAGAAATGGATTTACAAGCCCGAACCCGATGAGGAAGTTGTGGACAGATTAAGTTCGTCACTTGGTTTTGGTACTTTTGAATCTAAACTCCTCGTTCTAAGGGGAATTGACAATTATCAAAAGGCCAGAGAATTCTTCAAGCCCAATCTTAATGACATCCACAATCCGTTCCTGATGGCAGATATGCAGAAAGCTGTAGAGCGCATTGCCAATGCTATTGAAAACGGAGAAAAAATACTGGTTTATGGCGATTATGACGTAGACGGAACTACGGCGGTTGCGCTAATGTATTTGTACCTCAGTAAAATTGTTGAGAAGAAATACCTGGATTATTATATCCCGGACAGAAATTCCGAAGGCTATGGAATTTCCACCGAAGGAATTGATTTCGCGAAAGAAAACGGTTTTTCGCTGATCATTGCTTTAGACTGCGGTATTAAAGCCATTGATATGATCAACTATGCGCAGGAACTGGATATTGATTTCATTATCTGCGACCATCACCTTCCGGGTGAAGAAATTCCTAATGCTGTAGCGGTTCTGGATCCCAAAAGAAACGACTGCAGATATCCTTTTAAAGAACTTTCAGGATGCGGCGTAGGATTTAAACTCTGCCAGGGCCTGAACACCATTTATAAAATTCCGGAAGCCGAATTATTTGAGCTTACCGATCTGCTGGCGATTTCTATTGCCGCCGATATTGTTTCCATGACGGGCGAAAACCGTGTTCTGGCAAAAATGGGACTAAAGGTCCTTAGGAAAACAAGAAATCTTGGTTTACGGTTACTGATTCCTGAAGATAAGCTGTCTCATTTTGAAATTTCAAATATTGTTTTTGAAATTGCCCCGAAGATCAATGCTGCCGGAAGGATTTCCCACGGAAAAGCAGCGGTGGAGCTGATGGTTTCCGACAACCTTAAACATGCCAACCAGATCGTTGGAGACATCATGAACCTTAATGATGAAAGACGGGAACTTGATATGAATTCCACGCTTTCCGCTTTGAACCAGATCATAGAATCCCAGCAGGAAACAAAACATTCTACGATTGTTTACCATCCCGAATGGAATAAAGGGGTGATTGGTATTGTGGCGTCAAGACTTATTGAAACGTATTATAAACCCACTCTGGTATTTACCGATGGGAATAATGGTGAGATGGTAGCTTCTGCCCGCTCTGTCTCTGATTTTGACGTGCATGAAGCGCTTGATATGTGTTCTGAGTTTTTCCTTAAATTTGGAGGACATCATGCTGCTGCAGGGCTTTCCATGGAAAAAGACAAGTTTGAAGCCTTTAAAATAAAATTTGAAAAAATAGTTTCCGAAAGAATCAAAGAGCATCAGCAGGAACCTTCCGTAACGATTGATTCCGAGATTAAAGTTGAGGAGATCAACAGGGAATTTATTAATTTCCACAGGAAACTGGCTCCCTTCGGTCCTCACAATATGAAGCCTATCCTTACGCTTACCAACCAGAAATTATCCGGTTATGTCAAAACGATGGGGAAAGACAATAATCACCTCAAGTTTTATATCAAACAGGAATCCACAGGTAGAAACATCGAATGTGTAGGTTTTAAACTGGGACAGCACGCAGAAGATTTTAAAAATAAAAATTTTGACCTTGCTTTTACCCTCGAAGAAAATCACTGGAAAGGAAATGTAACGCATTATCTGAATATAAAGGACGTGAAATTCAGGGATTAGGAGAAAGGGATTAGGGATTAGTACTATGGGAAATTATAAAGAATTATTGGTATGGCAGAAATCAGTGGATTTTGTTACTGAAATTTATACATGCACCAAAAATTTCCCAAAAGAAGAACTTTATACTCTTACCAGCCAGATTCGCCGCTCTTCAATTTCAATTCCATCCAACATTGCCGAGGGACATTCCAGAAGGTCAACCCTAGATTACATCCAGTTTTTAAAAATTGCCCGTGGAAGCTGTGCAGAATTGGAAACACAACTTATTATTTCAAAGAATTTAAATTACTTAAGCCTTGAAGATTTTCAAAAATTAAGCGAAACAGCATCTGAAATATCAAAAATGCTGAATGCCATCATTATCAAACTGCAAACCGGCCCTAATTCCTAATCCCTCAAATCTAAGCCCTATATATGAAAAAAATCGGTTTATTTTTCGGCTCTTTCAACCCGATACACATCGGACATCTTATTCTGGCTAATTATATTCTGGAAAACTCGGACATGGATGAACTATGGTTTGTGGTAAGCCCTCAGAACCCGTTTAAAGATAAAAAATCACTTCTGAAGGATCATAACAGGCTGGATATGGTACAGCTTGCCATCAAGAATTACCCGAAAATGAGAGCTTCCAATGTAGAATTTTCCCTTCCCAAACCAAGTTATACCATTGATACCCTTACTTATCTTCATGAAAAATATCCTGACCATTCTTTCAGTCTGATCATGGGAGAAGATAATCTGGAAAGCCTTCACAAATGGAAAAATTCTGATCTACTGATCAAAAATCACCATATCATTGTGTATCCAAGGGTTTTTGAAGGTGAAAAAAAGGATTCCGAATACCTTCAGCATGAAAATATCTCCATGATCCAGGCGCCGGTTATAGAGCTTTCTGCCACTGAGATCAGGAATATGATCCGCGACGGTAAAAATACCCGCCCGATGCTGCCTCCGGAAGTATTTGAATATTTGGATGGAAGCAGTTTTTATAAGTAATTTTGCAATTCAGGGAATAGGTTGAAGGAATCAGGTATTAGGGGCTGAGCCATGACTTATTATCGATCATTTATACTACAAACATGGAGTTTCTCGAAAAATTTTTCTCAAAATATCCTCAGGAAAAAGTAATCAGATGGTTTAAGCAGATCTGTCTGGCGGAAGCTGTTTCCTGGTTTTTCCTGTTCACTGCAATGACGTGGATCCGGATTGATCCGGAAGGTGTTTTCCCTATTGTGTACATCAGTACCATCGGAAGTATTCACGGGTTTTTCTTTACTTTATACCTGATATTTCTGCCTTCCATCAGAAAAATATACGAATGGGATGACGAGGACAGTGTCTTCGCATTAATTGCCGCTTTCTTTCCTTTTGCCACAATCTGGATCGACAAAAAACTGGCCCGCTTTGACAGGGAGTAACAATATGACATAAAAAAAGGACCGTGATGGTCCTTTTTTATTTGATTTACGGGTGAGCAAATTGCTAAAGATCCCGCAGTACATGCCCGGTTGCTGTGAAAGTATGGTTTCCAGAGCTATCAATATACGTCCCGTTCACAGTAAAGTCAATATACGCCCCTACTGCTCCAAAACTGGCTACCTGAACCACTACACTTCCTGTAGAAGAATTGAAAAATCCTCCGGAAAATTCAAGTACATAATCGGTATTAAAGGTTCCCGGAACGCCAAGCATATTATTCTGGGTCATAAAGAAAGCGTTTCCGGCAGTTGATGTAGAATTGATCCGTAATTGTTTTGGAATCGCATTCGGGCTTGTGGGGGTAAGTCCGGTCCATTGGGCATTGATATTCCCCAACACATATTTTACATTCTGATTATCAATTTTATAACTGATAAATTCACTTAATGAATTACAGACTGAAACATTAGGGAAATTCATCACCGGTAAATTGGCTGTAAAAGGAATTTCTCCTGAAGTCTGCAAATTCGTATAGTCATAGCCTTCCAGGATAAACTGAGGATTAGCCGTACATGAATATACGTTAAATGAAAAATTACCGGTAGCATTCACCGGAACTGACATATACTGGAAAAAATTTGTAGCGGTAGCAGGTCTTAAAAGAGCATAGCCATCCGTAACATCAGTATTGGTACAGGTTTTTAAATTCCCCTGTATGGTATACTGATTTCCTGTTGATGTCACGATAATATCAGGTAGTGTCATGGTAGTTCCCACCGCTACAGGCGGAACATTTGACGTATACACTACCGTGTTACAGATATCATATACTTTAAGATTTAGCGTTTCATTGGCAGGAATAACCCCTGTAACCATACCCAGATTATCTGTTATCCCATAGGTTTCATAGGTCTGACTGCTTCTTTTCAAGGTAACTTTTGTATTCACCATGGGCTGTCCAGCAGGATTTTTCACGGTTACTTTCAGGATGGCCTGCGGAAACTGCGCATCGCAGTTCCACCAGGAGAAATGGCTTACTGTTCCTACGTAGGTATTCCCTACTTTTACGGCAGAACCTTCTTCGTTCCACATTCCTGTATTTCCATCATATGACCAGAGCGGAATTGTATTGGGAGCAACTGATGTTTGTGAAGCATCGATAGGCACGGTCATTTCAGCGGTATGACCATTTGCAATCTGTAATTTTTGCCCTGAACTTCCGGTAAGCTGAACATGCACCATCCCGAAGGTTTCCATAATTCTTGCATTTCCGCCGGCATTGGTGGCCAGTAAAGAGCCGGGCATTAATTCAGTCAGATATTGATTGGATGAGGCTAAATTATACAGGGCAACATTTACGCTTCCGCTATAGGCATTACCACTTGCATCTTTGAAACTTCCGTCAAATTTTACTTTGGTCCCATTCGGTAAAGAAACTGTAGAAGTTGTTCCTGAATTGATACTGGCCGTTGTAGTCGCCGGGATCATCATAATATTCACACGGTTTATTCCGCTTGTTGGAACCAAAACTCTTGAACCGTCTATAAATCCGGATTTTGTTACCTTCACAAGGGCGAAGTTTTCTTTTACACCGGCATTTTTAAACGTAAAAAAGCCTTTGAAATTAGTCTGAACGGTATTCGATCCGATGGTTACCGTTGCTCCACTTACAGGATTCCCGCTGGTATCAAGTACTATTCCCTGAAAATTTCTTTGTACTGTATTTCCAAAATTAAAATTAGACTCAGGGGTGGTGGTGTTGTCATCAATATCTATAAATGTTTCATCTTTACATGAAAACATCAACAATACTAATAACAAAATAGAATAAATTTTTGTCATATGGTATTAATTTTTAGTTTACACTAAATTAATCATAAAATAAACATCTACCCCATTTATTCAATTTCTCATTACATTTTTTTTAAATCTGATTAATTTTTCATCTCCGATGTAACAAAATTTCAGCCTCAATTGTCTAATTATATAGAAAGTCAAGAAAACTTATTTTTTTAAAGTAAAATTTTAATAACTGATAACCAATAAGTTAAATAATAAATAAAAATATTTTAAGTACTTTGTATTGCATGATACTGTTTTTATTATATATCTTTGTAATGTTAAATAATCATCCATACAAGCTATTAACACCTAAAAAATAATATCATGAAAACTCAAATCTTTATTGCCGCCCTATTTTTCAGCGGACTGGCAGCTGCCCAGCAGTCGAAAGATACCCTGAAAGTAAAAAACATTGAAGCTGTCAATATCAAGAAGCAGGTTTTCAAAAAGCAGAGTGACCGTTTTATTTATGATGTAGCTTCGTCTCCTATTGCTAAAGGAACGAATACCTTCAATCTGCTGAAGCAGACTCCAATGGTTTCAAGCATCGACGGAAAGTCGTTGAAGATCATGGGGAAATCTGATGTAGTGGTTTACATCAACAATAAAAAAACCAATATGGATGCTGAGGCATTAATAGAAATGCTGAAAGGAACGCCTTCTGAAGACATCCAGAAAATTGAAGTGATTACTACACCGGGAAGTGAATTCCAGGTAGAATCCAATGAAGGGGTCATTAATATTGTAATGAAAAAGAAGAAAAGTGACGGCTATAACGGAACCCTGAAAATGAATAATGAGCATGCTTACTATAATAATCCTTCTGCCGGAGCTTCTTTCAACTTCAGAAAAAACAAATGGTCTGTGAATTCCAATTTCAATACTGGAAGCTGGACAGACAGGGAACGATATACTTTATCGAACGGAGATCCTACTTTCAGAAATGAATCTTTAGGGTTTAATGATGATCCTAACAAAAATGTGGGCGGAAGCGTGAATATTGATTATGAAATTAATAAAAAACACAGCTTAGGATTCACCTATAATATGAGATACAACAAGAGTTTCAATTCTATCCTTGATGTGACCAACTGGGAGAATGGCGTTCTTACCAACAGAACCATCAATCATGAGGATGCTCAGACAAGAAACCACTCTTTCAATTTAAACTATGAAATAAAAACAGATACCATCGGAAGCAAGCTTACGTCCAATATTTCTTATTTATGGTTTAACAGGGATAAAATGAGCGTTAATAAAAGCTATCCGCTTACCAACGGTTCTGATGTTGATGAAAGCATGCCATACAGCGCACTGAGACAGTCTGTACCACAAATTATCAACAATTACGCCGCCAATATCGACTATCTTAAAAAAACAGCGAAAGGCCACACCTGGCTGATGGGAGTAAGCTACAACCACACCAATACAGACAATGATACGCGACAGGACAACCTGGTAGACAATGTATTTGTGAATGATGTGAACCAGACGAACCATTTTATTTACAAAGAAAGAATCCTTGGTGTCTATATTACGTATGAAAGAAAACTGAGTGAAAAGTTTTCAGGAAAGATAGGAACACGTTACGAGATGACCCGAAGCAGCGGTGAAATTCTGGATAAAACAAGTTTCGACAGAAATTACAATAATTTACTGCCTTATCTTAATCTGAACTATGCGATCAATGCAGACCATAATCTTACCTACAGTTTTTCCAGCAGGATCAGAAGACCGAGATTCTGGGAACTGAATCCTTCAAGAACGTATTTCACGCCTAATAATTATACACAGAATAACCCATTTGTACTGGCTTCGAAATATTATAATCAGGAGATCAGCTATATGTTCAAGAGTGCATTTTTTGCCAATCTGAGCTATAGTTATGTAAAAGACGCTTCCAACCAGATCCCGCTTCAGGGAAGCATCACCGGGCCTCAAAAAGATGAAAGTGGAAATATTGTTTACGGCCCGAACGGAGATCCTGTCATTGCGACTACCAGATTCTTAAGGTATATCAGAACCAATTATGGAAGCAACCAGCAGTTCGGACTTACTTTAGGGATGAATAAATCCTGGTTCAAAGAAATCTGGACGACCAATTATTCCGTCAACCTGGGTTACAGCATCTATAAGGGAACGGTTTCGGAAGATCCAACCTCAGTACCGGTTCCGGGATACACCGAAGTGCTGGACCCATATGTAATCAACTTTAAAAACTTTAATTACTCAGCTAATATTAACAACAATATCCGCCTTTCTGCTAATAAAGACTGGTATCTGGGAGTCAATTATTATTATGGAAGTAAAGTAAAAATTGAAAGCGGAACATTAGGAGTAAGACAGAGCTTTGATGTAAGCTTAAAAAAGATCATGGGGAACTGGACTTTCGTGGCTGAAGTATATGATGTATTTAACCAGAACTTTAACAGCATACAGGGAATACAGCCTAGCGGAAGCTACAATAATGTGGTGAACTTCGAATATCCGAGAATTCTGAATATCGGGGTAACCTACAACTTCGGGAACCAGAAGCTGAAAAAGGCAAGAGAAATGAAATCTGCCAACGATGCGATAAAATCAAGAACCTAAACAATTCAGGAAAGCTTTTCAACTCAGGAAACCAATCTTTAACCATTCATAGAAACATATAAAATTCGCCTTTATCAAGGTGAGGCAGGATATTCATGACATCACGGAACTCATCACCTTTCGTAATAAACACTACAAAGAATTACCACCACCACTATTACCACACTTAAATAAGGAATCATGAAAAAGATCATTATACTGGCAGCAGCCATCTCAGGAAGCATCGCTTTTGCCCAGGAAAAGAAATCCGACACGGCCAAAACAAAATCCATAGAAGGAATTACGATAACAAAACAGGTTTTTAAAAAGCAGAGTGATCGTTTTGTCTATGATGTGGCAGCATCTCCTGTTGCCAAAGGAAATACCACTTTTGATCTGCTGAAACAAACGCCGCTTCTTTCTTCAACGGATGATAAAACGTTAAAGATCGCAGGAAAAAACAATGCACTGATTTACATCAACGGAAGAAAAACCAATATGGATGCTGAATCCCTGGCCCAATTCCTTAAAAATACTCCGGCTGAAAATATCCAGAGAATTGAAGTGATTACGGTTCCGGGAAGTGAATTCCAGGTTGAATCTTCAGACGGGATCATCAATATCGTCCTGAAGAAAAAAATGAGCGACGGTACTAATGGAAACATGCGGATGTCCAATACCCAGAATAAATTCAACGCCAGCCAGGCGAGCTTCTCTGTGAACTACAGAAAGGATAAGCTGGGAATAAGCGCCAACCTGAATGGCGGCGAAAACATCGAGCCTCAAAGCTATATTTTAAGAAACGGTACAAGCCAGTTAAAAAATGAATCGGTAGGTGATATTGATGACCCGAATAAAAACATCGGCGGCTATCTTAATATTGATTACCAGCTGAACGAAAAAAACAATTTAGCTTTATCATGGAATTCATGGGCCAATAAAAGTTATAATTCAACCATTGACCTGTTCAATACACTGGCCCTAACGGATGACAAAGGAATTACGGATATTTCATACACCAGAACGAAAAACAGAGCAGACGCGCGAAACTACAATAACTCGGTGAACCTCAACTATGAAGCCAAGCTGGACTCACTGGGAAGTAAGCTGAATGTAAATGTGGCCTATATGATTTATAAAAGATTTCAGTTTTCAGACAACAATACCATGCTTCCTGGTATCACGAACTGGGCTGATTTTTCAAGAACGAAAAAAACAATTATCCAGGATATTCCGCAGATCATCAACAATTTCTCAGGAACTGTAGATTATATCCAGAAATTTAAAAGTGACTTTACCCTTTCTGCGGGCGGGAATTTTAACAAAACAAGGACAGACAATGATACCAAAAACCTTACTTACGATTATCTTTACAGCCCTACAGGAAATTTAACCGGAATAGAAACCAGCCCGGAAACCAATCACTTTATTTATGATGAAAATATTTACGGTCTTTATCTGACGCTGGAAAAGAAGTTCTCTGATAAATTTTCAGGAAAAATCGGAGCCAGATATGAAATTACGAACAGTCTGGGAACGGCGGATAGCTTTAATCCTAAAAATAAAACGGAGCCGCAAAAGCATCAGGTGATTGAGAGGGATTATAATAACTTTCTTCCGTATTTAAGCTTCAATTATGCGATTAATGATAAGAACAATATCTCTTATTCATTTTCGAGCAGAATGAGAAGGCCGAGTTTCTGGGAAATCAATCCGGTAAGAAATTATATCACTGAGGTTAATTATACGCAGAACAATCCTTTTGTAAAGGCATCATCCACCTATAATCAGGAACTGACGTATATGTATAAAAACTCCTATTTCCTGATTCTGAATCACTCTTATCTCAAAGATCAGATCACCCAGGTTCCGTTGCAGGGATTCACCAAAGCTACAGACGGAACGATCAGTGAACAAAGCGTACTGCGTTATATCAGAACGAATTTTGGTGACAGACAGGAAATGTCTGCCATGGTTGGAATTCAGAAGACTTTCTTCAAGCAGTATTTAACCCTGAACTTCAATGCGGGAATCCAGCACAACATCAACGATGGATCTCTTGCAGAAGATCCTACCACCGGTGAAACTTTTGTAGATAAAGACGGCAAACCTATAGTGTATACGAATAATGTAAAATCTACCAGTTTGATTGTGACGAGTAACAATACCCTTCGTCTGGATAAAAAGAAAACCTGGTTCCTGGGTGTCAATTATTTCTATGTAGACAAACAGCAGATAGAGCTGGGAATGCTTAAAAACCTGATGAGCCTTGATCTGAGTATCAAGAAAAACTGGAACGACTGGACTTTTGCCGTAAACCTGAATGATGTGCTGAGAACAAATGTTGTAGAAATTGAAGATTATCAACCTAACGGAAATTACAATTACATCCGCAATGACCAGTACAGAAGGAGTGTAACGGTAAGCCTTACGTATAATTTCGGAAACCAGAAATTGAAAAAAGTAAGAGATATCGAAGCGGCATCGGACGATATCAAAAGCAGAACAAGATAAAAACTATCATTCTTCATATTCAATTATTTTTGTGGTGAGCCCGCCGGAATTTCCGGCGGGTTTTCTATCTTTATGATTATGAACAAAAGTCTCGCTGCCTTTTTATGTTTTATTTCAATCCTTTTTCTTTGGACCGGGTGCAAAGAAAAGAAAGTAAAGCTGGGTAAAGATGCCAGCTTTAACAAGGAAGAAAATGTCCGTTATGGAAATGATTCCAGGCAGGTAATGGATCTTTATATCCCTGAAAACAGAAACTCAATACAAGGTATTTTTGTACTTATTCATGGTGGAGGCTGGCGCGGAGGAGACAAATCACAGCTTACCTTTTTCACTCTTTCTATGATGCAAAAGTTTCCTGATTATGTTTTTGCGAATATAAATTACAGGCTGGCGGATCAGCATTCTTTTATTCTTCCCAACCAAACGGAAGACATTGATGATGCTTTAGATATATTGGTTAAAAAGTCTGTAGAGATGAAGTTTCCCCCTGAAATTATTTTGCTCGGGAACAGCGCAGGCGCCCACTTATCAATGTTGTATGGTTACAACAGGATTTTTGACCTTAAACACCGGACAAAAGTAAAAGCAATCGTAAATATCGTAGGGCCAGCCGATCTGAACAGTGCAGACTTTAAAAACTATTCCGACTATTCTTTTGTTGAAAAACATATGACTGATGCCTCAAAACCTACTCCAACAGATATAACTAATCAGGATATTCCAAATCCTGTTTTCTGGATTAATGAAACCTCACCGCCTACTCTTTCCTATTATGGAAACAGGGATCAGGTGATTCCGCTGTCACAGATGAGAAAGCTGGATTCTGCATTGAGTCAAAATAAAGTAGTGCACGCATCCTATGAATTCAATGGCGGACATCTGGATTGGGATAAAAGCCCGAATGATGAGTTGTTGATTGGGAATATTGCGGGCTTTTTGAAGCAGATAGATAAAAAATAAGCGCCCGGAAAATTTCCGGACGCTGCTATTATTTTTGAATTTGAATCTAAAAGTTCACGCAGATTGAGCTGATGTGGCAGATTTCTTTTTATTCTTTTTTTCTTTATCCTCTATTCTGATTTCACAATTTCCGTTCTCTCCGAAACCCCATTGGCATTAAAAGCTTCGATCTGGAAATAGTAAGCATCCGTACGGTCTGCCCCGGTAAAGAAGTATTCATTCTTGCCGTACACCATCATGCTTCCGTATAATTTATCCGGAGATTTTCCCCAGTAGATCACGTACCCGTCTGCATCCTGGTTCTGCTGCCATTTCATCCAGATGCTTCTTCTTTCACCGTATTTTTTAGGATCGGCTCTTAGTGGGACAAATCCTTCCACTTTTTTAGGTTGTTCACCAGCTCCTTTTCCGAATACCCTAAATCCGCTTAATGCAAATTTTCCGGTAGGCATTTTCAGGTTTTCCATTTTCAGGAATCTGGCTTTGGCCGGTTTTTCAAGTTCTACATAATCGTGGGGAACATCTTTGGTATTCTTGCTTTTATCAACAATTACATTCCACTTCTTCCCGTCATTGGAGCCGTAGATCTTGTACTGATGCATTTTCCCCAGAGTTTTCCCCATAAATTCGGCGTCCTGATCTGCATAATTGATCTGGATGGCATTAATGGTGGAAATATCTCCCAGATCAGTCTGGAACCATTCTCCGGAATTCCCGGTTTTTGCACTCCAGTACGTTTTAATGTCTTCATCCACCGCTAAATTAGGCTGGTATCCGCCTAAAGTAGAAGAAACCTGAACCGGTTTATTGTAATTCAGAAGCATCCAGCCTGCAAAAAGTCCTTTTGAGAAATCTTTACCTTGTGCATACTGTGGAAGAAGGGTCGGATAATCTCCATAAGCCGTATTCGTGTACATCACATCATCCTTATCAAATCCGGCAGGCCAGATTCCGAGTCTCCGTTCAAAATTATTTTTAGTGGAAATAAAGATGGTTGAAATATGCCACCAGTTTTTATAATTGTCTTCAAAGGTCGCTCCATGGCCAGCTCCCCTGGCGAAACCTCCCGGTTTGTAAGAGAAAGGATTGTGCTGCTGGTATTCAAAGCCTTCCAAAGGATTTTTACTTACATAAACCCCATCCGAATATCCACTGAATTCTGTGGCCGGAGCTCCGTACTGCATATAATATTTTCCGTTGTGTTTCGTCATCCAGGCACCTTCTACAAACGGCTGCAGGAAAACATTGTCATTGTATTCCCCGAATCTTTCCCAGCCATGGTCTTCAGGTTTCAGCTTAATAATGGGTTTTGTAAACCCTTCCGACTGCAGATTTTTCACCTTCACTTCTGTTCCCAAAAGCGGCCATTCATTACTGGAACCCCAGTACAGATAGAGTTTGTTTTTATCTTCATCATAATGGAACGCCGGATCCCATGCTCCTACTTTTAGAGTGTCTACAGCAATTTTCCAGTCGTCTTTGGTAGGGTTGGTACTCTTCCAGATCGGGAAATCCTGTTCCCAGGTAGAACCGTAAACGTAGAGTGTATCTTTCATTGCCCAGACTGCTGGTGCATTGAGGTCATGGGTATATTTATTATCTCTGAGGAATTTTCTTTTCACAAATTTCCAGTCCAGCATATCATCGCTGTACCAGTAGCCTTCCTGGTTGGTAGAGAACAGGAATAGTTTATTTTTAAAATTAACGATTACGGGATCGGCTGTAGCCCGGTGTTTCCCCTGTTTTGAGAATACTTCAAACGGCGTATAGCCATAATCTATATTGATAGGGTTACAGAATGTTTTCTGCTGGGCTCCCACAAATATTCCCAACAAAACAGCGAACGATAAAAAAAACTGCTGCATCTTCATAATTTTAGCTTAGGGAACAAATTTAGCTAACTTTTTTGTCTTTTGTCTCAATTTGAAAAAATGAACCGGTCAAAAAAAATTCCGGCCTTGTTCCAAGGCCGGAATTATATCCATTTATTGATTATTTATGCTGTTATTTTTTCGGAAGGAAAACCTCAGCCAGCATACATCTGGCGCTTCCACCACCGTTTACTTCAATGGTATTCAGGTCCGAATAAATAATTTCACAGTATTTTTCTATGGCAGCCACCTGTCCAGAGTTTAAGGACTGGTAAGCTGTCTGGCTCATCACCAGAAATTTTTCACCGTCTTTATTCTGAACCTGAAGCATATTTCCTGCAAACTGCTGCATCTGTTCTTCTGAAATTTCAATAATCTCTTTTCCGGAGTTTTTAATGGTTTCAATCACTTTTTCCCTTTCCAGCTCATCATCGATGCAGTCCAGACAGATCACTACAAATTTGTCAGCCACACACATCATTACATTGGTATGGTAAATAGGTAGTCTTTCCGTTCCTACCGTCTGATAAGAATGGAAAATTATTGGCGTAAAACCATATTTTTCACAGAATTCCCTGAATAAATTTTCGTCAAGTCTCAGAGAAACCGAACCGTAAGCAATTTTATGATCATGATCAAAGATCATGCTTCCCGTTCCTTCCAGGAAATGTCCCTGGGTTTCAGAAAAAGACCAGTCATCAATTTCTACTACTTCAAATCCCTGGTTTCCGATGCTTTCAAGAATATCCTCTCTTCTTTCCACTCTTCTGTTGGAAGCAAACATGGGATAAAGTACCACTTTCCCGTCTTTATGGAAACTTACCCAGTTATTTGGGAAGATGGAATCCGGTGTGTGAGGATCCAGGGTATCTTTTATGGTAATTACATTCACACCTTTGCTTCTCAGTTTTCCCACAAAAGTATTGAATTCCGCCAAAGCCTTAGACTGAATATCTGAACCTTTCTGTTCCACCTGAAAATAATTGTTTTTCGCTGTTTCAGCATTGTAACCGAATGCAATCGGTTCTATCATGAGTACGGTATCTGTTGTCTGCATTGTTTTAGATTTAAAAATTAAAAGATTTAAAGATTTAAAAATTCCCACATCAGGAAATTGTCTCATCTTCGCATCGGCCTACTCTCTTACCAATGGCATTGTAGAGCATCTCAGGAGGCCTCCCATTTTGGAGATTTCCCTGTACGGGATTTCTTCTACGGTCATTCCCCATTCGTTTCTCAGGTGGTTGTTCATTCTGGTGAATGTCTTGTCTGATACTACAACGTCCGGAGATATGGAGAAAATGTTCGGGAACATTTCAAACATTTCTTCATCATTAAGATGGAAACAGTTTTCTTCCCCGAAAATATCAATGATCAGGCGGTAATCGCTTTCATCTACAAATCCGTTCTTATAGATCAGGCATTTATCTTCTCCTACCGGATTGAACGTACAGTCTAAATGTAAGATTCCTTCAAAAGGTACTCTGTCATTTTTCTTTAGCTCAAGATCGATGATTCTTTTTTTCGGGAAGTATTCTTTTAAGATTTCAATGGCATATTCGTTGGTTCTTGCCGTTTTATAGTTCCGGTAATCCTCGCTGAAACATGTTCCAATAAAGAGGAAATCATCCCATACAATTACGTCTCCACCTTCAATGTGGGCGGTTTCGGGAAGGTTGATGATTTTTCTCCATGCTACTTTTTCAAAAACTTTTTTATAAGCTTCCTGTTCGTCGGCTCTGTCTGCGATCACGTTTGAGATGATCATTTTATCGTCAATTACGAAAGCCACATCTCTTGAGAAAACCTGGTTGTAATCTTTAATAATGCTGGGGCGGAGTACTTCTACATCATATTTTTTCAATACGGCTTCGAAAGCATTCATTTCGCTGATGATATCCTCTTCTTTAGGATACATATTATGTTCGATGGAATAATAGGACTTGGCGTCATAGCTTTCTTCCAGTGTGGGAATGGGTCCCATAGAATTAGGCTGGCCTAAAACAACTGATTTCAGCCTGCCCGTTTCGTTTTTAATGTTTAGTCTCATAAAGATTTATGCAATACTACAAATATAAGTAAAGGCCGCTATCTGGGAAACTTTTGAATTGCTTTATGCGTATAATTTTATCCTGTAATCCGGTTCTTCTGAAGGACGGTTTTATTACAGTTATTTTATCCGCATAATGTAATAAATACAGAAAATACCACTAGTTAATTCTCACTTACAGTTTCAGCTTACGCAGTTACCATTGAAACGTACGTGTTTACTGAATGTAGCTGGTTTTCTTGTCCGGGTACCATTATATTAGCTGTACTAATTCAAAATCTTATTATTATGAAAAAGACCCTTACCTTTTTTTTAACTGTTTTATTTACAGTGGTATCTGTAACCAGTTTATGGGCACAGAATTCTTTTAGCATTAAATATATCGGCGAGGCAAGTCTTAGCAGTTTTCCACCTAATCATATAAAAGTGGAAGCCGATTACGATCGTCATTATCACATTATTTCCCCGCCTAACAGCTCTACCCAGACCACTCCTGTTCTTGAAAGCAAGTATATTACTAACGGAACAACCGTTGCTTATCTTAGTCCTCCAACTCCCAGCCCGGGTACGGCCCAGACCTTTGAACTTTTCCATTTAAAAGTAACCTGGAATACTCTTCAGAACGGATTTCCTATTTCAAGGGTATATACCTTCAACAATTTACAGATCCTGTCGGCCAATAGCGGAAATGAGATAGATCTAACAATAACAGGAGCCAGGATACGTCTTAAAGCAATCTCTTCCGGAACCCATGTTCTTTACCAGATAACTCTTACAGCATACTAGCGAGATAATGCGAATCCGGCCATAAAAATAAACCCTGTTTCTGAAAGCGGGGTTTATTTTTTTAATTATATTAAATAATAAAAACTAAAATCAAAATCTACAACCTGCTAAATTTCATCTACATATATAAAAAATATTTGCTTCTTATTAAAAATAAATTCATACATTAGTGATATAATTTTCCATAAAATTATATATTTACAACTTAACTATTAACATCAAAAAATCAAAATCATGAACAAGACTAATTCTATGCTGAAAAATGCAAAAAAACTAGGTAGAGACGAGCAAAAATCAATCGTAGGAAGCGGGATCAACAGACCGAGATACTGCTGCGAATGGGATGAAAACGGAAACTGCTATATCTGGACATGCGGAAACTGTGTTTGCCCGTAATCCACAAAACTAAAAACCTGCTTTTGAAAGCAGGTTTTCTTTTTTATCGTGCCCTGTTTTCTTCTTCTGTCTTCTGTAATTCCCTGGCTTGATATTTTGAATTTCCAAAGTTATAAACCACCGACAGAATCAGACGGCTGCTGTCCCACCAATGCGTAAAACGGTTGTCCATAATCTTTTTATGCCTGAATTCCAGACGCTGATCATAAGAATCAAAAATATTATTGTAACTGATCTTTGTATTTAGTGTGTTACTCAGCCATGATTTCTGTACGGAAAGATCAACGGTATACCTCGGCTTTATAATATAAAGGCTGTTTCCGGTTTTTGATTCGTAGTTAGCATACAGATTAAGGGTATATCCTTCCGGCAAAGTAAATACCTGATTGGTACGAATCTCATAATTGTATACTTTCAACGCAAAAACCTCACCCAGATACGGTCTGAATTCATCATTATAATATCCCGCTATCTGCGTTGTGACATTCCACCATTTTGTAATTTTAACCGGAAAGCCGGTTTCTATGGACGCAAATTTCCGGTATGGAAGATTGGTCCCCAGATATTCCAGAACATTGGTTTCCGGATTGTAAAGCGGATACCGCACCATCACATCTTTTTCTTTTCCGGCAATGATGCTGGTGATCCAGTTTTTGTAACGGTAAGTAAGTTTGACCTGGTTGGTGAAGGAAGGCTGCAGATAAGGGTTGCCAATCCAGTAATTCAGCGGGCTGAAATAGAACCGGAATGGATTGAGCTGCGAAAATACCGGCCTTGTCATCTTTCTGCTGTAAGAAAATGACAATTCATTCGATGCATTGAACGCATAAGATGCACTGAAAGACGGCAGCCATTCCAGATAATTCCTTGACACCACTGAATCTTTAGTGATTGCGTCCGAAATACTTTCTGTGTTCTCTAACCTTAGCCCAGCATTCATCTGCAGCTTTCCCAATTTCTGCCGGTATGAAATATAGCCCGCCACTATTTTTTCTTTATAAACAAATCTATTGCTCCTCTCAGGATCGAATACAAAATTTTGATTCACAGACAGTGTGTCGTAGCGGATATTATTGTTGGTATCCGAGCGGCTGTATTTTATCCCTGCTTCCAGATCTGCGTTTCCAATTTTCCGGGAAACATCTATCTGGAAAGTCTGGATGTCAATTTTATTAAGCAAATCAGATTTCCAGTAAGATAAAAGTTGAGAGGTTGGTTTATCTCTATTTATAAAATCATCATTTTGCTTGTTCTTAACAGCAAGATAATTGGCGAAAAAATTGAGCTTAAACCCTTTATCCTGAAATGAATAATCAGCTGTAAGTCCATAGTTTTCCTGTGAATATACTGTAGGATTCTCGCTTTCCGTATGAAAGTTCAGCTGTGTATTTTCATTATTGGTGGTATACAGCGATCCTGAGCGGCTCCGTTCATTGTTTCTGAAATTTCCTCTAGCATTGATGCTTAATCTGTGCTTATCATTCAGTCTGAAATCAGCTCCCGTTGCTATGCTGTACACTTTTCCCTCGTCTTCCTGATAGGTATTTGTTCTCATGTTGTTGGTATTCGCCAGTTTCTGTAATGCACGATAACGGTACGTAGAAATTCCGTTATTATAGCCGGCCTGTAGGGTGTATGCCAATTTTTTCCTGTTGTAGGAAAGGTTTAAAGTATTCTCCCTGTAATTGAATTTGTTGGCATAAACATTTCCGTTATAATTGCCTTTCCAGCCTGGATTGGGATTTTTCTTCAGTCTGATATCAATAATTCCTTTAAATTCTGCGTCATATTTTGAGGAAGGGTTAGCGTTCACTTCAATAGATTCTACCATGTCCGGTGACAGAGATTTCAAATAGTTCTGTAGTTCCTGGCTGCTCATGACCACAGGCTTTCCATCAATAAATATCGCAGGTGTAATTCTTCCCCCAATAAAAATACCCCCTTCCTGATCTATAGAAACACCCGGGGTTTTTCTTAAAACCTCAAAAAGATTGGCCGATGTTTTAAAATCTTTATTTCCGGAAACGGATATGACTGCATTGCCATCATTCAACTTTATATTTTTTGGAGCCGATTGAATAATGACTTCAGAAATATTTGTTGTGGCAGGCCTTGATTCACTAAGGGAATCCGACATTTTTCTCTCCTGTGCTTTTCCAAAAGTGCAGAGAAGCAGCATGAGCATGAAAAAGCTCAATCTGATATTCATAAACTTTAAATTTTATGAAACCAAAACTAGCAGGATGAAGAAAAAATAAGGTTTTAAAGTTTAAATTCCGCAGTACGGAATTATAATTCTGAACTCTGAAACCGCGCTTCAGATGGAATCTGAGATTGTTTGTATAAAAGAGGTGTGGTATTTTTAATTTTTTTGAATGTGGAAAAGAATGTGGATTTCGAATTAAATCCCACCTCATAACCAATCTCTTCAATCTTCAGGAAAGAGCCGTTTTCTATTTTCTCGCAGGCTTCACTGATCCTGAATTCATTGATGTAGGTAGAAAAGCTTTTACCGAGATTGTTATTCAGCAGCTGGGAAAGCTGATGAGCAGACATATTCATTTTCGCGGCAAGTTCACTTAATTTCAGATTGGGATTTTTGTAGAGCTCTTCCGCCTCCATCAGGTTGCCTAACTTTGAGACAAAGCTTTCCGCCACCTCGTCCGCAATCTTTTTATGGGTGTATTTCGGAATTTCTTTTGCTGAATTCTGTTCATTCTTTTTACTGAACAAGATTAAAAAGTTGGCATACAGCACAAATGAGAACACAAGGCTTCCCCCGGCGCAGTAAATCTGTACCCATCCGGTTGAAATAAGCTGATAGGCCATGAAAATAATCACATTACTGACTAGTACAGGGATTATAAACTGGTTCCGGTTTTTCGTGTTCCCTTTGGAAAACAGATAATACTGATATACAGAAAGCAGAACAAAAACAGACCAAACAGTATAAATAAAAGTGCCGAAATACCTGTCCCAGGTAACCGGAAAAAATAAATACAGCAACCCAGCCGTACCCAGAGCCAATGTCAGAAGACCGAAAGAATTTCTGCATTGTTTTAAATCAAATTCATCCTTTAAAAATGAAGCCCTGATATAATAATACAAAGCCGGTCCGGTAAAAAACAGTGCCGAAAGTCCAAGATGCGGAATGATCCGCGGCCAGTCGGGATAAAAATAACTACACACAGAAATCCCCACTCTGATGCTGAGTGTGAATAAAAGCAGTCCTAAAAAGAAATCCGGAATGTATTTAAGCTTTTTAACAAAGAGCAGATAAATTCCTAGCAGTAACCCATTAAAGGCACCTACTGCACTGAAGAAAAATAACATCTGCTGTCCGAAAGTCATTGAATATTAACATTTGATAGTATGGTAAATTTACTAAAATTCAGATAATTATATGAAATCAGAAGGGATTTTTCTTTGAATATAAATGAGATAGCTAAAAGAGTCTACATTACATAAAAGATCATTCTCAGATTTTTTCAGAATAAAGATAATATACATATTTTTCTGATGTCTGGAACCACACCATAATTCTAGCCCAGATTGGAGCATTTGTTTGAACATTTTCATGATTTGGATTTCGGCGAGCCTTTGGCTCGCCGAAATCCAAATCATGAAATAGCGAGTGGAAAAGCTGGAAATAGTAGTTCCTAAAAAAATTAATTCGTTTGTCCTTTTATCTTTCTCAATCCTTTAATAGAGAGCCAAACCGCAATTAAACTCACAATCAACTGTGCAGGAACAAAAGTTCCACGGAATAATGTACTGAAAGGATTAGCCTCTTTGTAGATAAACGGAACCCATCTTTCTTCTGTTTCATAAAAATAGAGATAATAAACAGTCGATGCCCTGAAAATCAGCAATGCCACATTAACCAAAAATATAGTTTTAAAGGATTGTTTCGTGGAGACTAAAATAATGAGACTAAAGCCACACAAAAAACAGATAATCATTTCCATTTGATAGAAAATAACATTTACCAAGCTATATGTTGCATGATAATCTTTCGGTTTTGTGTGAAGCATTTCAAGAAAATCGAATGTTTCTATCAGCAGGAAAAGTCCGTAAACAAAGTACAGAACGATATTAATCCTCATTGCATTTTTTACTGAATTCAATTTCTCATTTTCCATGCTTTAATTTAAAAATATTTCACAAAATAAAAAAATCCCAAAGCAAACTTTGGGATCTTTTTTATGATAAAAACAGTAATTATCTGTTTGTAATATCGATATAATCTCTTTTCTGAGCACCTTGATAAACCTGTCTTGGTCTTCCGATAGGGTCTCCTTTAAGTCTCATTTCTTTCCACTGAGAAATCCATCCCGGAAGTCTTCCCAATGCAAACATTACTGTAAACATTTCTGTAGGAATTCCCAGTGCCCTGTAGATAATACCTGAATAGAAATCTACGTTCGGATATAGTTTTCTTTCTACGAAATACTCGTCTTCAAGCGCTACTCTTTCCAACTGCATCGCAATGTCAAGTGCTTTATCCTGAATTCCTAATGCGTTAAGGATATCATCAGCTGCTTTTTTAATGATCTTCGCTCTTGGGTCAAAATTTTTGTACACTCTATGTCCAAAGCCCATCAGACGGAAGCTGTCATTTTTATCTTTTGCTTTCGCTACCCATTTGCTAACATCTCCACCATCTTTATCGATTAACTCAAGCATTTCGATTACAGCCTGGTTAGCTCCTCCATGAAGTGGCCCCCAAAGTGCGGAAACCCCAGCAGAAATAGAAGCGAAAAGACCTGTGTGTGCAGAACCTACCATTCTTACTGTAGAAGTAGAACAGTTTTGTTCGTGGTCAGCGTGAAGGATTAATAATTTATCAAGAGCATCTACGATAACCGGATTTACTTCAAATTCCTCATTTGGTAATCTGAAGGCCATTTTGTAGAAGTTTTCTACGTAGTTCAGGCTGTTGTCTCCATGGTTTAGCGGAAGTCCCTGAGTTTTTCTGTACGTCCATGCGCAAAGGTGAGAGAACTTGGCAATCATCAGTTCTGCAGCGTGGTCCATTTCTTCTTTAGAGTTTACATTAACGGCTTTAGGATTAAAAGCAGTCAAAGCGGACGTTAAAGAAGATAAAACTCCCATAGGGTGTGCAGAACGAGGAAAAACATCGATGATTTTTTTCATCTCGTCTGCTATAAAATTATATTTTTTGATGTTGTTGTTGAAAGAACCGAATTGTTCCTGAGTAGGTAATTCACCATGTAATAAAAGATACATTACTTCTGTGAAGTTGGATTTCTCAGCAATCTGCTCGATTGGATATCCTCTGTAGAATAATTCTCCCTGATCTCCGTCTAAGTAAGTGATGTCGCTAATGGTAGCTCCGGTATTTTTGTACCCTAAATCCAGAGTGATCAGACCTGTCTGGTCTCTTAATTTCGAAATATCAATTCCTCTGTCTCCGATAGTACTATCCACGATTGGATATTCATATGAATTACCGTCGTAATTCAATATTACTTTGTTGTCTGACATTATTTATTTATTTTGTTTCTAAATATACTACTAATTATAAAATACGGCAAACAAAAATTATCGCTTGCCGTTATTTATAAATTCAATTATCTTTTGATTTTAAATGCGTCTAAACCTGGGAAAAAAGCTGTATCGCCCAATGCTTCTTCAATTCTCAACAGCTGATTGTATTTCGCCATTCTGTCTGATCTTGAAGCAGATCCTGTTTTGATCTGTCCACAGTTCATGGCAACAGCTAAATCAGCAATAGTAGAATCTTCGGTTTCTCCTGATCTGTGAGACATTACGGAAGTGAATTTGTTATTCTGAGCCATCTGTACGGCATCCATAGTTTCGGTAAGAGAACCGATCTGATTTACTTTTACAAGGATAGAATTGGCGATTCCTTCTTTTACTCCTCTTGAGAGTCTTTCTACATTGGTTACGAATAAATCGTCTCCTACAAGCTGTACTCTGTCACCGATTTTATCGGTAAGCATTTTCCAGCCTTCCCAATCGTTTTCCTGCATTCCGTCCTCGATAGAGATAATCGGATATTTAGCGGCTAATTCAGCAAGGTAAGAAACCTGCTCGCTGCTGGAGAACTGAGCAGCATCTGCAGTCTGGAATTTTCTGTAATCATAAATTCCGTCTTTGTAGAATTCTGAAGCAGCACAGTCAAGCGCCAGCATAATGTCGTCACCTGGTTTGTAACCGGCTTTTTCAATCGCCTGAAGTAAAGTGTCCAATGCATCTTCCGTTCCTTTGAAAGTAGGTGCAAAACCTCCTTCATCTCCTACAGCCGTAGAAAGACCTCTTGAATGAAGAATAGATTTCAGGTTGTGGAAAATTTCAGTTCCTTTTCTCAAGGCATGAGAGAAAGAATCTGCTTTTACCGGCATGATCATAAATTCCTGGAATGCGATAGGGGCATCGGAGTGAGAACCTCCATTGATCACATTCATCATAGGAACGGGAAGTGTATTGGCATTTACGCCTCCTACATATTTATATAAAGGAAGTCTCAATTCAGCGGCAGCAGCTCTGGCTACAGCTAAAGAAACTCCTAAAATGGCATTAGCGCCAAGGTTTCCTTTGTTCGGGGTACCATCAAGATCAATCATCACCTGATCGATAAAATTTTGTTCAAAAACAGGCTGCCCGATCAGGTTTTCTGCAATAACTTCTTTTACATTTTCAACAGCTTTCAGGACTCCTTTTCCCATAAAATCTGAACCACCGTCACGTAATTCCACTGCCTCATGTTCACCTGTAGATGCTCCTGAAGGCACTGCAGCACGTCCCATGGCCCCGCTTTCCGTAAATACATCTACTTCAATGGTAGGATTACCTCTTGAATCCAAAATTTGTCTCGCTTCTATAAAAGAAATTGCACTCATATTGTTTAGTTTTAACCCATCCGCGAAAGCTTCAGGCTGTTTTATTAATAATTATACTTGATCACAAATTTAATGAAAAAACTAACCTGATGAAAAAAACCGGGCTTTAATATTTGGTAATAAATCAAAAATTCTCCAAAGTTTTTTACAACCTGGAGAATTGTGAATATTTTTAATTAAATGCCTGCGCTACAATTTAAATTTACCTAATCCTACTAATAAATTGAGTGCGACGATAAGATTTCCTTTTTTCTCATATTCTCCTTCAAAATTTCTTCCAAACGAAAAAGTTAGTCTTTGGTTTTTAGCTACCTCATATTCGAAATTAAGGACATATTTCCAGGATGATTCAAAATCAGATTTGTTTAAGATACTTCTGTAAATACATTCTCCGCTAATCAGAAATTTCTCCTCAAACAGTTTGAAAACAAGCCGGGAACCCATATCTAAAGTATGCAGGTTTTCTTTTTTCAACTCGGGATTGGCCAATGGTGTTTCCGGATTGTATAAATATCTTGCCATGAAAATCAGGGTTGAATTCTTTTTCGAATTATATCCACCGGTAAGCCATGCTCCGACCTTAGTAATTTGTGTATTATTAAACTTATTATTTCTGAAATCTAAAACCGTTCCCATTGACATATCGAGGAAATAGCCGTAACGCTCCAACTTAATACCCTGGGCTATTTTTGTTATTTCCTGAATTTTTGTCTCTTCATCAGAATTGTCACGCGTTTTTAAATAATCTACTCTCAGCGCTTCGATTTCTTTAATTTCTTTCTCTAAATTTCTGTATTCTTCGGTATCTCTTTTACCAGCATCTTCCAAAACTCTCTGCCTTTTCAACAGGTTATTGTTCATACTATCAAGTTCTGCTAACTTCTTACTGTTTTCATCTGTAATAATTCTTTGCTTTTGTAAGAATTCATGGACTTCATGAATTTTATTCAATGCTTTAATAGTCTCATCACTAAACTCTCCTCTTTTAAGAGAGAACTTCAGCCCAAAACCCAGTCTTGATCTTTCCTCAATATTCAGTTCTTCATCCTCGGCTATTCCTTTGAAGGCAAGGGAAGTAACAAATGTCTGTTTAAAAGTAGTAGAAAAATTGGTGTCACTTCTTAGGTCCTGGTATTTTCCACCCAATTTAAATGGAGCCAGATCGATCGCAAACGAGGTTGGCAGACTTGAGAAATTACTTGTTCCTTCTCTCAACGAAACCATAATGCTTTTCAGATCCGTAGGCTTTTCAATATCGGAATTGGCAATCTCTAAAAGGTTGGCTGCCGGAGATGCCTGAGCTCTTAATACATCCAGATCAATCCCTTTTTCTTCCTGTCCGGAATAAAAATGAGAAAGCAGCAGGAGTATTAGTATAAAACTCAATTTTAATGCTGTTTTCATGACGCTTTTTTAATAGAAAGTTATGTGATGGGTATATGACGAAACTCCTCCTTCATTGTCAACTTCAGAAGTATGGGTATCATGATAAATAGTTGTTCCGTCCTGTCTGATCTTTACAGTCAGAATTGTTTTATTGGTTTCCCTGCTTGTATCCTGTATCATAGATTCTATTCTAAGGACATACCCTATCAGTTCATTACATGTACCTATTAAAATATTATCGGTAGACACACTGATAGACTTGCTAGACTGAGTGGTTCTCATTATTTTTAAAGTGGAGGTTCCGGCCTGCCCTTCGCCTCCAAAGTAAATTGACACCGTAACTTGGGAATCATCATTTGGAAGCCTCAGATTTTTAGCCGCCACATATCTGCTATCATTTTCCTCCGCAGCCGATAATACACTGCTCATCTGCAGTTCCATGATTTTGAGATTGAGCAGTTGGGCCTGAGTGTTCATAATTCTCGCTAATTGGTCTTTTTTAGTTTTCATGGTCATTAGTTTTTTTAGTTTACAGTTCAAAGTTCTTCTAAAAAAAGAGTCCTGTCAATTACACAAAAGGGTAATTATAACAACAAAACAGCACCACTTTTCAGTGATGCTGTTTCTTTAATATTTTTCCTTTCTATAATAAAACCCGGAAAAGAACCTATTTATCTTTCTGAGCAAATGATAGTTTTAACTGATTTTTTTCCTCAGCTAAATACAACTTTATGGATATAAATGTCCCATATCTAACCACTCAAATAAATCATCCGTAATAGAATTTGACATATCATTAATTTTTATGAAAAATGATAATTTCTCTTGATTTTTTTTATAAAATTCAGAGTTTTTATTACAATCACTTTTTATTTCCGAAAATTGAAAAAATACAAATTCAAGTACACTTGCGGTTTCAAATACAGTATTGTTTGATAAATTATACTTAATAACCTTCAGTAGCTCATCTCGCCTATGGATAACCATTTCTGTTGATTCAACTCCTGTAGCAAGTCTTATTTGTTTTCCTACATTTGTAAGATAATCTTGTTTACACTTTAAAAATTCAAAAAGTGACAAAGTTTCTAACTTATCTGAATGTATTAAAAAGAATTGATCTTTTTCATTAAAACCACGAATGTTAGAAATGCTTAGTACAAGCTCTACCTTGCTTTTATAATACACAAAGTGAAATATTGCATACTTCGCTGCACTTTGCTCTAATTTTTCTAAAAAAGCATTTAGACATACATATTTTCTATCAAAAGTAGTGATATTATATTTTGAACTTAAATTTTGAAAATTTTGAATAAATACTTTTTCATCTTCCTTAGGAAGTGATTTTTTTAATACTAAATTGATTATTTCGTCTTCTGAAAAATAGATTTTGTTTACGCTATTTAATGATTCACTAGCGCTGTTTTCTAAAATAACTGATGTTTTTTTCATAATGTATTTTTGAATTTGTTGTAATCTAAAATAACAAATTATCTCAAACAATACAAACTCTTAAAAATAATATATATCAAAAATTGTTACTTTCTGATAGAAAAATCGAGCGACTTTAAAAATTTATAACCACTAGCGCAAAAAAAAATTAGATGGTGAAAAATTTAGCAACATATGGTAAAACAAGACCACTTTTCATTGATGCTGTCTCTATAAATATTTTTCCTTTTTACAGTAAAACCCTGAAAAGAACTTCTGTTCCAGAGCCTCCAGACACAACATGACATTCTCCGTTCTG
Source organism: Chryseobacterium phocaeense (assembly GCF_900169075.1). Classification (NCBI taxonomy): domain Bacteria; kingdom Pseudomonadati; phylum Bacteroidota; class Flavobacteriia; order Flavobacteriales; family Weeksellaceae; genus Chryseobacterium; species Chryseobacterium phocaeense. The sequence goes on along the minus strand of NZ_LT827014.1, from coordinate 976,187 downwards.
TTCCTGCATGCGGCGCTTCATATTCCGAAGACCGTTTCCTTCAGAGCTTTCATTCTTAATCCCTACACCGTTATCTGAAATTTTCATGATGAACTCTTTATTTTTTTGAATAAATGAGAGTTTCAGCTGATCAGACTGGCTGTGCTTGTAGGAATTATTGAGAGCCTCTTTTAAACATAAAAACATATTCCGTCTCATTTCTGTTGACACGGGAGTATCCGAGATAATATCTTCACTTTCCGACCAGAGTTTTATTTTGGTTTTCCTCAAAAAATTATCTGCATACTGTATGGCGTAATCTATAAAGCTTCCCAGAGTATCATTTCCTGAGTTCAAACTCCAGAGCATTTCGCGCATAGAAAGATTCATTTCTTCGGAGGTTTTCAGAAGTTCATCAATATCATGCTGCAGATCATCATTCTCTGCTTTCTGTTTTAAAAATTCTGCCTGCAGCTTCAGGGCGGAAATACCAGCTCCAAGATCGTCATGCATGTCGTGGGAGATACGTTCCCGCTCCATTTCTATGGATTTCTGCTTTTCTAATTCTTTCTGGAGGAGTTGGTTTTGGTATTCAGCTTCTTTGAGTTGTTTTTCTTTGATGTACAGAAGTTGTTTTCTGTTGTACATTAACACTACAAAAATTGTAAAAGCTGCTAAAAGTATAACTAAAAGCAATGCAATTAAAAAAATAAGTTTTATTTCAGACGGTAAAGATTTCATTTTTTGTTCATCATGTTGTATTTGTGTAAAGCTATATAAAATAAGACACTGCTGATTATATTAATCACATTCAGCAACTGTTTTAGTAGATGCAGAAAAGGTTTATCTATTTCATTCAAAAGATACATCGGCGTTGTTCGGAAAATAAAAAAACAGCTCCAAAGAAGTATGGAGGATGATATCCAGAAAGCAGGATCATCGGTAATTTTAGATTCATTGATATTATTTAATTTGTATTTATACCAATAAAGCACCTGTATGATGTTCGTAGTACAATAAAGAAGCGCAAAACTTAAACTATATTTATCTAAATAAAATAATCCCGGATTAAAAAACACACCTATTAAAGTAATAATAATCATTCCTATAACCATCCTTTTGCTTTTCACATTCAAGTAATAGAAATAGGTAAAGTAAAAAATATTGAATACATTCAGATAATTGTACTGTATCGATTTTGAGGTAATAATATCTAGTTCCGACAGAAAATCCACTCCGAAATTAATAAACAGAAAAAAAAAGAAATAGCTTTGGAAAGAAAGTTTTTTCCTTCCCAAAACTATGGCTGCTTTTATTAAAACAATAAAAGAGATAATATAGTAAATAGTGATCAGCATTTTATGGTTCTAAACTACCTTGATCATAGTAAGGGAAATGAGCTGTCAATTGAACCCCGGTATTATCTTTAGGTATTGAAGCCAGATAAAAACACTGCTCAGTTTGTACACGACCAGCAACATCACGTTTCCTTTCTCCAAAACATAATTCAAAATCAATATATTCTACAGTCTTTTTTTTGCATTCCTCCAAATATTTTTTTATTCTGTCCGTATAATTCTTCACCTTACGCAGATCATAATTCTGGCTGCATGGAACATAATTAGTTACAGAGGCATTTCTCAGCCTTATTCCCACGGCACTACTTAAAAAATCATTACAAAGGACTTGCACATCAGCTGCGATAATATGATATGGTCGCTGTACATTAAACACAATATATGTAGCATTTTCCAAGTCGGCAGAAGTATCTGCTATAAAAGAGATAACTGCATACAGGTGTCCCTCACTTCTTGCTATTGCCTCGCTTTCTTCATGCACTATCTCCATAATTTTACTGATCTCGAAAGCTTTCAGCTCTTTAAAAGATATTTTCATCTTGCTATACCCCGCGTTTAAATGGTCTGTAACAAGTGTTTCAAACACATTAAATTTAACAGACAGTGGTGAATTCATACCTGGTATAAGAGTCATAAAATTCCCTCTGTCAGTAGAAAATTTCCCGTCTTTTATAGGATCTGTAAGCGTATATTGCATATTATTGTCCATAATATACCTTTTTGCCCTAACCTCCTCTTCCGTAAGGGTCTCCCTGTTAAGTAAATCTTCTACTTTTCCTGATTTCTCTAGAGAAATAATGAACTCTTCGACTGCACAGTCGAAATCTTTTTCTAATGTTCCCATGATTTCTTAGTTTTTAAAATGGTTAAATTTATTAATGGCTTCTACTTTATTGCTGACCTGCAGCTTCCGGTAGATGTTTCCTACATGTTTTTTTACGGTGTCGATGCTGATGCATTTCTGATCCGCGATTTCTTTGTACAGAAGTCCCTGGGAAAGAAGTTCCAGAATTTCTTTCTCACGCTCGGTAAGGTCATCAAAATCTTTGGTGTCCGGGATTTTTTTTTCGAAATGGCTTAACACTCTTCTGGCAATGGAAAGGCTCATGGGGGCGCCTCCGTTATAGACATCACGGATGGATGACAGGATCTTGTCCATACTTTCACCTTTAATCAGGTAGCCCATAGCGCCGGCTTTTAAGGAATTAAAGATCTTTTCATCATCTTCAAAGCTGGTGCACATGATGAACTGTGTTTTTGGCATTTCTTTCCTGAGCTTTTCAATGATTTCTATTCCCAGCATATCCTGAAGCTGAATATCCATCATTACTACATCCGGGGAAATATCAGGAAGGTTTCTCAGGGCGTCATTCCCGTCAAAGAACTGTGCAGCCACCCTCATATCATCCTGATAATTGATGACCTTCTTCAACGCATTGTTGTAGTTCTTTTCGTCTTCTACTATGGCTATCGAAATGCTCATTGCTTTTTTGTTTAAGACAAATCTCGGTAGAAAACAAGGTGGAATCAATTACACTTTTGTGTAATTTCATAGCTTGAGTTCAGGTTATTGTTTGTTTTAGTTTTCATTAAATTTAACATTTTTTTCACATTTCACCTATTGATTCAACATATTTAATCTTAAATTTATATTGATCTGTTTAAGTGAAAATAAAAAACGTCCCTGGAAAACAGAGACGCGTATTTTATTTTGAAATTCAGGCCGAAGGTTTATTTTACAAGCTGATCCAGAATGGGAGTATCCATGCTGCCTATTTCAGAAATTTCTTTATCATTGATCTGTTCAAAAATCTGAATGGTATTTTTCCCTTTTTTCAGCCAGACTCCGGGAACATAAAGCGTTAATTGCGGTCCCACCTTACTCCAGTATCTTCCTACATTTCTCCCGTTGACAAAAACAATTCCTTTTCCGAAATTTCTCATGTCAAGGAAGGTATCTCCGGTTTCATCAAGATTGAACTGAGCCTCTTTGATTACCGGTGTTTTTAAGATAATTGATGTTGAACTTACTTCCACTTTAGGGATTGCATCAAAAGGCAGCGTAAACATTTGCCAGTTACCCTTAATTTCATTGCCATTAAGGATAACAGGACTTATAATTCCTTTAAGGTTATGCACTATTTCAGCTCCGTAATTAATCCTTCCCATATTTTCCACAAGAATATCCAGAACATCTCCGGATTTGATCTCAATATCCAGGTCATACTTTTTATAATACCGGTTCAGTTCTCCCTTCCAGATTCCGTTAATGTAAATATTGGCATAATCTCTTAACCCTTTAATATCTAGTTTTCCTTTTTCATCCCGTTCAAATTTCTTTCTGTAAAGAACATAGCCATGCCCGATATTGAGGTCTTCAAAACTCAACGGTTGATCTGATTGAACAGGAACCTGCTTTTTAATGATATCAAATAAAGAAACCGTTTTAGAAAACTTTATATTTTTAAATGTTATTATCTTTGGTGCCTTAGGGATTTCCGGAAGTTTTTCTTTATTTATTTTCTGAAATATACTTCTTAATGCATTATATTTTGGGGTTGCCCATCCTGCTTCCGAGATAGGAGCATCGTAATCGTAGCTGGTCATGTCCGGCTGGATATCATGGTTTTTATCGTAATTGGCTCCGCTGGTAAAGCCGAAGTTAGTTCCTCCGTGAACCATATAATAATTGAAAGAAACATCATTTTTGATATACAGCTTGGTTTGCTTTACGACTTCTTCCGTGGAAACCCTTGGAAAAGGTTCAGCCCAATGATCAAGCCAGCCCGGATAATATTCTGCCACCATATACGGACCTTTTCCTCCGTGATATTCATCCACTACTTTCTTTAAAACTTCAATATCACTTTCTCCATTTGCTGTAGGCAAAGCACAATCTATAGAACCTCCTTTGAACAATGAGCTTCCGTCTGACGTAAAGAAGGGAACTGACAATCCTGACTTGACCAGTAAATCTTTTATTTTATGGCTGTAGGTTCTGTGCTGTTGCAGTAAAATATCTTTCCGCTGTGATACATAAGACCCGAATTCATTTTCGGCCTGAACCATAATCACCGGTCCGCCATTATTGATCTGCAGGGGAATCACCTGCTTCGCCAACTGATTAATATAGTTTTCACATTGCTTAAGAAAAGCTTTATTATCTGTTCTTATTTCTAAGCTTTTATCTTTCTGCAGCCACCAGGGATATCCCCCGAATTCCCACTCTGCACAAACGTAAGGTCCGGGACGGATAATCACATACAGGCCAACTTCCTGTGCTGTTCTAATAAATTTTCTCAAATCCTTTTCGCCTGAAAAATTCCATTTTCCGGGTGATTCTTCATGATAATTCCAAAATACATAGGTGGTAACGGTATTGAGCCCCATTGCTTTCATCATTTGCAGCCGATGCTTCCAGTATTCCGAGGGAACTCTCGGATAATGCATTTCCCCGGAATAGATGGCAAAAGGCATTCCATCCAACACAAAATGACCATCCCGGATTTCAAAATTCCCCTTCTGGCAATACACATTATGAGATGCGAAAAAGAAAATAATCAGGGATAAATATTGGGCAAAATATTTCATATTATAGCATGATTTTTGTAAAATTAAAGAATAAAAAATCAAGCTCAATATTAAACTTAAAAGATCATGAAAAAAAGTATCATCGTACTGAATGCCCTACTTGCCATAACAGTAATCAGCTGTAAAAAATCGGGTGAAAGCGGAAATAAAAGTATCCTCAAAACGGACAGTTCGGAAACACTTATCACAGATACCAACGGAAAAGTGGATTCTATGACCCAAAGTTCATCCACCATTGAAGTGAACGGAAAAAGGGTAGAAAAAACGGATTTTGTTTATAAAGCTACAGACGGATCGCTGGTTAAGGTGGTATTTAAGAATGACCCTAACGAAAGTACTGTAGCGATTACCAGCAACAAAAAGACTTTTACGCTTCCGAAAACAGAAACGAAAGACGGTGAAACCATTTACAAAAAAGAGGACATGACGGCAAGGGTAAAAGGAGACAGCCTGCATCTTGAACAGGGGAATAATGTGATTGAACTGAAGAGAACGAAAATTTAGGGGATATTCGGTTTTAAAGTGGATAGTGAAGAGTGAATTAGTGAATTGTCAATAGGGTGAATGATACAATACCTGTTCATCTTTAGGTATAGCTATTCATCAATCTTACCAACAATAAAAAAGCCATCCGGATCCGGATGGCTTTTCATTTATATCTGAATGAATACTATTCTTCAGTTTTCTCTTCAGCAGAGTCAGCTGCTTCAGCCTTATGCTCTTCAACTTTCTCTTCTGCTTTTGGAGCTTCAGCTACTACAGCTTCAGCCTTTTTAGCAGTTGTAGATCTTCTGCTTCTTCTTGTAGCTTTTTTCTCCTCTGCATTCGGGTTGTAAAGCTCGTTGAAATCTACCAATTCGATAAGAGCAGTATCAGCAGCATCACCTGGTCTGAATCCTGTTTTGATGATTCTTGTATAACCACCGTTTCTTTCAGCGATTTTCGGAGCTACAGTTCTGAATAATTCAGCAACCGCAAATTTATTTTGAAGGTAAGAGAATACTACTCTTCTGTTGTGTGTAGTATCTTCTTTTGCTTTTGTTAATAGAGGCTCAACATATACTCTTAAAGCTTTAGCTTTAGCTACAGTAGTGTTGATTCTTTTATGCTCAATTAGAGAACAAGCCATATTAGAAAGTAAAGCACTTCTGTGAGAAGCTGTTCTTCCTAAGTGATTGAATTTTTTACCGTGTCTCATTATTAATTATTTATCAGCGTCTAACTTATATTTTGCAACGTCGAAACCGAAGTTAAGACCTTTTGAATGCACTAATTCTTCTAGTTCTGTCAAAGATTTTTTACCAAAATTTCTGAATTTCATCAAATCAGACTTACTGTAAGAAACCAATTCTCCAAGAGTTTCTACTTCAGCTGCTTTCAGACAGTTAAGGGCTCTTACGGAAAGATCCATATCTGCTAATTTAGACTTAAGAAGTTGTCTTGTGTGAAGTGTTTCTTCATCGTACTGGATAGATGCTTTTACGGCCTCCGTTTCAAGGGTGATTCTCTCATCAGAGAATAACATGAAGTGATAAATTAATATCTTGGAAGCTTCAGTTAAAGCATTCTGAGGGCTGATGGAGCCATCAGTTTCTATATCTAGTACAAGTTTTTCGTAGTCTGTTTTTTGCTCTACACGATAATTTTCAATGCTGTATTGTACTTTCTTGATTGGCGTGAAAATAGAGTCAATGGCAATAGTACCTACGGGTGCATTGTTTGACTTATTCTGTTCTGAAGGAACATATCCTCTACCTTTTTCAATGTTGAAAGTAATTTCGAAAGTTACATCACTGTTTAGGTTGCAGATCAAAAGATCCGGGTTCAATACCTCAAATCCGTTGATAGACTTTCCTAAATCACCAGCAGTAATAACCGTCTGACCCGAAACTTTAGCAACTACCTGCTCGTTGGCCTGGCCTTCTGCTGAAGCTTTTAATCTTACCTGCTTAAGGTTAAGAATAATTTCGGTAACATCTTCGATTACTCCTGGAATAGTTGAAAATTCGTGCTCTACACCTTCTATTTTGATAGATGAAATAGCGTATCCTTCCAGAGAAGAAAGCAACACTCTTCTCAAAGCATTACCGATTGTAAGCCCGAAACCTGGTTCTAGAGGTCTGAATTCGAATTGACCTTTAAATTCATCAGAGTTAAGTAAAATTACTTTATCGGGTTTTATGAATTGTAAAATTGCCATATTATTGGGTTGAGCAAAAATTTGATTAAAAAATTATTTAGAGTAAAGTTCGACGATAAGCTGTTCCTTGATGTCCTCCGGAATCTGGATTCTTTCAGGAGCAGAAACGAAAGTACCTTCTTTCTTCTCATCGTTGAATTGTAACCACTCATAGTTTGCTTTAGAAGCTAATGCATCAGAAACAACTTCAAGAGACTTAGACTTTTCTCTTACAGCGATTACATCACCTGCTTTTACTAAATAAGAAGGGATGTTAAGGATCTCCCCATTCACAGTGATGTGTCTGTGAGAAGTTAACTGTCTTGCAGCAGATCTTGTTTTAGCAAAACCTAATCTGTATACTACGTTATCCAATCTTGATTCACAAAGCTGTAATAGAACTTCACCTGTTACACCTTTACTTCTGTGTGCTTTTTCGAATAGGTTAGCAAACTGTCTTTCTAAAATACCATAAGTATATTTAGCTTTTTGCTTTTCAGCTAACTGAATTGCGTATTCTGATTTTTTAGCACCTCTTCTTTTGTTAGGACCGTGTTGTCCTGGCGGTTGGTTTTTTCTTTTCTCGAAGTTTTTATCATCTCCGTAGATTGCAGCACCAAACTTTCTAGCAATCTTAGTTTTAGGTCCAATATATCTTGCCATAATGGGTAAATTCTAAAAATTAAACTCTTCTTCTTTTTGGTGGTCTACAACCGTTGTGTGGCATAGGCGTCACATCAACGATTTCGCTAACTTCAATTCCTGAATTGTGGATAGTTCTGATAGCAGATTCTCTACCTGCACCAGGACCTTTCACATACACCTTTACTCTTCTTAAACCAGCTTCGTGAGCTACAGCAGAGCAATTTTCAGCTGCCATTTGAGCAGCAAATGGAGTATTCTTTTTAGAACCTCTGAAACCCATTTTACCGGCAGATGCCCAAGAGATAACTTCTCCGTTTTTATTTGTTAAAGAAATGATGATGTTATTGAAAGAAGCCTGAATATGCGCTTCACCAATAGCTTCAACTTTTACTTTTCTTTTTTTAACTACTTTAGTTTGTTTTGCCATAATTCCTAACGATTATTTACTTGCCTTTTTCTTGTTAGCAACAGTTTTTCTCTTTCCTTTACGGGTTCTAGAGTTGTTTTTCGTTCTCTGGCCTCTTAAAGGTAGTCCTAGTCTGTGACGTATTCCTCGTTGGCATCCTATGTCCATCAATCTCTTGATGTTCAATTGCACTTCAGATCTTAATTCTCCTTCTACTTTTACGTTTTCAGAGATATATGTTCTGATTGCAGCCAATTCATCGTCATTCCATTCGTTGACTTTCTTGTCTTCGCTGATACCGGCAGCTTTAAGGATTTCGGAAGAAGTACTTCTTCCAACTCCGTAGATGTAAGTTAAACCGATAACACCTCTTTTGTTTTTTGGTAAATCAATACCTGCAATTCTCGCCATAATTTAATGTTAGCCTTGTCTTTGTTTAAATTTTGGGTTCTTTTTGTTGATTACAAACAGTACACCTTTTCTGCGTACAATCTTGCAATCAGCGCTTCTTTTTTTAATTGATGCTCTAACTTTCATTTTGATAGTATTTATTTTTCAACAAGAGCCAAATGGAACTTACATTCCATTTGGCGTTTGTTTTAATATCTAAATGTAATTCTCCCTTTCGTTAAATCATAGGGAGACATTTCTAGTTTTACCTTGTCTCCAGGTAAAAGTTTAATATAATGCATTCTCATTTTACCGGAAATATGAGCAATAAGTATATGCCCATTCTCCAGCTCTACACGGAACTGGGCGTTCGAAAGTGCTTCCGTGATAACGCCGTCTTGTTCAATATGTTTTTGTTTTGCCATAAATTAATATCCAGTCGTTCTTGACAATTTAGACTGCATTAAGCCATCATAGTGATGGTTCAGCAGATATGTGTTAATCTGTTGAACGGTATCTAAAATTACACCCACCATAATTAATAGTGATGTTCCCCCGAAAAATAGGGCAAACGCGTCTGTCTGAACAAAGCTTCCATGCACTATTGCCGGAAGGACTGCAAAGATAGACAAAAATATTGCACCTGGCAAGGTAATTTTTGATAAAATATCATCTAAATAGTCAGCTGTTTCTTTACCGGGTCTTACTTTCGGTACTAAACCTCCATTTCTCTTCAAATCATCAGCCATTTGGTTTACCGGAATTGTAATTGCAGTATAGAAGAATGAGAAGATAATAATTAATAGCGCGAACAATACATTGTACTGCCAGCTAAAAACATTCTTGAAACCTGCAAGAAAAGTATTGGACTCATCGAACTTCGTTAATAATCCTGGTACGAACATCAGTGCCTGGGCAAAGATAATCGGCATTACACCAGCAGCATTCACTTTCAATGGGATCCACTGTCTTGCTCCCTGCATAAGATTTCTGTTTACACCTCCTCTTGCTTGAGCTCTGCTTACATACTGAATCGGGATTTTTCTGACAGCAACAGATAAAACTACTGCTAAAAGAACTACCAGCATCCAGAATATTACTTCAATAAGGATCATGATAGATCCCATTCCTCCTTTTCCGTTCTGCACGGCCATTTCCTGTACGAATGCTTCAGGTAATCTTGAAAGGATCCCCACCATAATAAGGATAGAGATACCGTTCCCGATACCTTTGTCGGTGATTTTCTCACCCAACCACATTGCGAATACTGAACCGGCAACCAAAATAACGATACTTGGTAACCAGAACATAATGGAATTCGGCTCTACATAGTATGCAGAAGAGAACTGAGCATATGGTAGGAATAATTGAGTAATAGAAGTTAAGTAAGAAGGCGCCTGTACCAGACACACCCCTATCGTTAACCATCTTGTAATTTGGTTCAATGTATTTCTACCTGACTCTCCATCCTTCTGAAGTTTCTGAAGATAAGGAATAGCCATCCCCATCAACTGAACAATAATAGAAGCAGAAATATAAGGCATGATTCCCAACGCCATTACGGAAGCGTGGCTGAAAGCTCCCCCCGTAAACGACGAAAGCAAGCCAAGGAGACCTGCTCCTTGCTTGTTACCGCCTTGATTTTTATAATGCTCTAAGAGATCTCCCACTTCTGCAAGGTTAATTGCGGGAAGCGAGATATAAGATGCGAATCTATACACAAGGATAATACCTAACGTAAAGAGAATTTTATCTCTTAATTCCTTTAGGCTCCAAATATTCTTAAGGGTTTGTATAAATTCTTTCATTAGTAAGTATTATAAGGTAATTGCTTTTCCACCTGCTTTAGCAATAAGCTCTTCAGCAGATTTAGTGAACTTGTCAGCAGAGATTGAAACCGCAGATTTCAATTCTCCTCTACCCATAATTTTCACTAATTCGTTTTTAGAAACTACACCGTTTTCTACTAAAACTTCTTTCGTAATATCTCCGGTGATGGATTTGTTCTCGATTAAAGTCTGGATAGTATCAAGGTTTACGCCTCTAAACTTTTTTCTGTTTACGTTTTTGAAACCGAATTTAGGTAATCTTCTTTGTAAAGGCATCTGTCCACCTTCGAAACCGATTTTCTGAGAATAACCGGCTCTTGCTTTCTGACCTTTGTGACCTTTCGTAGCAGTACCTCCTTTTCCTGTACCTTGTCCTCTACCAATTCTTTTAGAGTTGAAAGTAGAACCTGCAGCAGGTTTTATGTTGTTTAAATTCATTTTTTATTGATTTAAAGATTAAATAATTTAAAGATTAAAAAAATTCCCGCTAAGATAGAAAGAATCTTTTAATCTTTTAATCTTTGAATTTTTTAATTATTTCTGAACTTCAAGTAAATGACTAACTGCAGCTATCATTCCTAAGATAGAAGGAGTAGCTTCATGTTCTACAACTTGGTGAAGTTTCTTAAATCCTAATGCTTCAAGCGTTCTCTTTTGGGTTTTTGTTCTTCCAATAGCGCTTCTTACTTGCTTTACTTTGATTGTTGCCATTGTTCTAATATTAACCGTTAAACACTTTAGTTAGAGAAACTCCTCTCATTCTTGCAACTTCTTCAGGTCTTCTGATATCCAATAACGCTTTGAAAGTAGCTTTCACCACGTTGTGAGGGTTAGAAGATCCTTTAGATTTTGAAAGGATGTCATGGATACCAGCAGATTCCAATACCGCTCTTACCGCACCACCAGCGATAAGCCCTGTACCGTGAGAAGCAGGTCTAAGGAAGATATCTGCTCCACCGTATCTTGCAGTAGTCTGGTGAGGAATGGTGTGGTTCATTACAGGAACTTTCACAAGGTTTTTCTTAGCATCTTCAACAGCTTTCGCGATTGCAGAAGCAACTTCTTTAGATTTTCCAAGACCGTGACCGATTACTCCGTCTTCGTTACCTACTACTACGATAGCAGAAAATCCGAAAGCTCTACCTCCTTTGGTTACTTTTGTTACTCTGTTAACAGCTACGAGACGATCTTTTAATTCTAATCCTCCCGGTTTTACTCTTTCTATATTATCTAGTCCTAACATATTTTCCGAAATTTTTATGATTAGAATTTAAGTCCACCTTCTCTCGCTCCATCAGCTAAAGCTTTCACTCTACCGTGGTATACGAATCCGTTTCTGTCAAATACAATACTTTCAATTCCTGCAGCGATAGCTTTAGCAGCAATAGCTTTACCAACAGCAGCAGAAACTTCTGTCTTGGTACCGTTAGCATCTACACCCTTCTCTCTTGAAGAAGCCGAGGCTAAAGTTGTACCATTTTTATCATCGATTAACTGAGCGTAAATTTCCTTATTACTTTTGTATACAGATAATCTTGGCAATTCAGAAGAACCGGAGATTTTTCCTCTCACTCTTCTTTTGATTCTTATTCTTTTTTCTAATTTACTTAATGCCATAATACTTATAATTTATTAAGCAGATTTACCAGCTTTACGTCTAACAATTTCTCCTACGAATCTTACCCCTTTTCCTTTGTATGGTTCAGGCTTTCTGAAAGAACGGATCTTTGCAGCTACCATTCCTAGAAGTTGGTTGTCGTGAGACGTTAAAGTAATAATTGGGTTTTTACCTTTTTCAGTCAATGTATCTACTTTTACTTCAGCTGGAAGTTCCAGTACAATACCGTGAGAGAATCCTAAAGCCAACTCAAGTTTCTGACCTGCGTGTGAAGCTCTGTATCCTACCCCTACTAGTTCCAGTTTCTTTTCGAAACCTGTATTAACACCAACAATCATGTTGTTGATCAACGCTCTGTATAAACCGTGAAGCGCTTTGTGTTGTTTAGAATCAGATGGTCTGTTTACGTTCAGTTCTCCATCTTTCTGTTCTAAAGTAATTCCTGCTGTAAGTTCCTGAGAAAGTTCTCCTTTAGGTCCTTTTACAGTTACAACACTGTTATTTTCAGTAATTGTAACTCCAGCTGGAATTGTTATAATTGCTTTACCAATTCTTGACATTTTCCTCTGATTAAAAATTAATAAACATAGCAGATTACTTCACCGCCTACTTTTTCTTCTCTAGCTTTCTTGTCAGTCATTACTCCTTTAGAAGTAGAGATAACAGCTATACCCAAACCGTTCAGTACTCTTGGAAGTTCGTCAGAACCTTTGTACTGTCTTAAACCTGGTCTAGAAGCTCTCTGGATAGATTTAATAGCCGGTTTGCTGGTTTGCTTGTCATACTTTAAAGCGATTTTGATCGTTCCCTGAACAGCGCTATCTTCAAACTTGTAGTTTAAGATATACCCCTGATCAAATAAGATCTTAGTAATCTCCTTTTTGATTTTCGATGCAGGAATTTCCACCACTTTGTGGCCTGCGCTTTGTGCGTTCCTTACTCTTGTTAGGAAATCTGAAATTGGATCTGTTACCATTTTTCTTTTATAAATTATTGGTTAAAGAACAATCAGTATTGCAAAGACTTGAAGAGTAAAATATCAGACTTCAGAGATTCTTAGGTCTGATATTTTTATCTTTAGTATCTGAACAACTTAATTGTCCCGATTAATTTGTAATGATTACCAACTGGCTTTTCTTACACCTGGGATAAGACCGTTGTTTGCCATTTCTCTGAAAGTTACTCTGGAAATACCAAACGTTCTCATGTATCCTCTTGGTCTTCCTGTTAGTTTACATCTGTTGTGTAATCTTACAGGAGAAGCATTTTTAGGTAATTTCTGAAGACCTTCATAATCACCAGCTTCTTTTAAAGCTTTTCTTTTGTCAGCGTATTTAGCAACTAGTGCTTCTCTTTTGCGCTCACGCGCTTTCATTGATTCTTTAGCCATTTCTTAGTTCTTTTTAAATGGTAAACCGAAGTGAGTTAATAATGCTTTCGCTTCTTTATCTGTTTTCGCAGTTGTTACGAAAGTGATGTCCATCCCCTGGATTTTTTTCACTTTGTCAATTACGATTTCAGGGAAGATAATCTGCTCAGTAATACCTAAGTTGTAATTACCTCTACCATCGAACCCATCTGCTTTGATACCAGAGAAATCTCTGATACGTGGTAAAGCAGAAGAAGTAAGTCTGTCTAAGAATTCATACATTTTATGAGCTCTCAATGTTACTTTAGCTCCTACTGGCATACCTTTTCTCAATTTGAAAGCCGCTTCGTCTTTCTTAGAGATGGTACCTACAGCTTTCTGGCCGGTAATCATTGTTAATTCTTCTACAGCGTAATCAATGATTTTCTTGTCTGCAGTGGCATCACCTAATCCTTGGGACAGGATGATTTTTTCTAATCTAGGTACTTGCATTACTGATTTGTACCCAAATTCTTCCATCATTGCAGGAACAATTTTCTCTTTGTATGTATTTTTGGGTCTTGCTATAAATTCCATGTGTTAATTCAAATTATAAAGTTTCACCCGTTTTCTTGTTGATTCTTACTTTCTTATCTCCTTCGATTTTGTAACCGATTTTGATTGCTTTTCCGTCTTTACCAACTAAAGCTACGTTTGAGATATGAATAGAAGCTTCTTTTTCAGTGATTCCCCCCTGAGGGTTAGAAGCTGAAGGCTTAACGTGTTTTTTAACGATGTTAAGACCTGCAACGATCACTCTAGGATCTCTTCCTTCTTTCTTGATCACTTCAATAACTTCACCGGTACTACCTTTAAGACCTTTCTTACCTGTAGTTACGATTACGTTATCTCCTCTTTTTATTTTTAACTTTGACATTTTCTTTTAAAAATTTTAAAAATTAAAGTACTTCAGGAGCTAATGAAATGATTTTCATATATTCTTTGTCTCTCAACTCACGAGCAACCGGTCCGAAAACACGTGTTCCTCTCATTTCTCCCGCTGCGTTTAGCAATACACAAGCATTGTCTTCGAATTTGATGTATGAACCATCTTTTCTTCTAACCGCTTTTTTAGTTCTTACTACTACAGCTTTAGATACCTGACCTTTTTTAGCATTTCCTGATGGTGTAGAATCCTTGATAGTAACAACGATTTTATCACCAACTGAAGCATATCTTCTTCTGGTTCCTCCCAGAACTCTGATAACCAGTACTTCTTTTGCACCTGTGTTATCAGCAACTTTTAATCTTGATTCTGTTTGTAACATTATTACTTAGCTTTTTCAATGATTCTTACTAATCTCCATCTCTTGCTCTTGCTCAAAGGTCTAGTTTCCTGGATAAGAACTGTATCACCTTCTGTGCATTCGTTGTTCTCGTCGTGTGCAGTATATTTTTTCGTTTTTAATACGAATTTACCGTACATCGGGTGTTTCACTCTCGTAGTCTCACTTACAACAATGGTCTTTTCCATTTTATTGCTGGAAACTATTCCGATTCTTTCTTTTCTTAAGTTTCTTTCCATAATGTATGAAAATCTTATTGTTGTTTAGTGGTTAACTCAGTGTTTAATCTAGCGATTGTTCTTCTCAAATCTCTGATTTGGATCGGGTTTTCAATTGGGCTGATCTTGTGAGCCAATTTCAATTTTGAATATTGAGCTTTCAGTTCATCAAGTTTTGCCTGAATATCTCCCGCGCTTAAATTTTTAATATCAGCTTGTTTCATTGTATCAAAGATTATAGAGGTTTAACAAAATCGTTAGCAACTACGAATTTAGTAACTACCGGTAATTTCTGAGCTGCAAGTCTTAATGCTTCTTTCGCTACTTCGTAAGGAACACCTCCAACTTCGAACATAATTTTACCTGGTTTTACTACAGCTACCCAATATTCCACGGCACCTTTACCTTTACCCATCCTTACTTCGGCTGGCTTCTTGGTAATAGGCTTATCCGGGAAAATTTTGATCCATAGCTGACCTTCTCTCTTCATATATCTCGTCGCAGCGATACGGGCAGCTTCAATTTGTCTTGCAGTAATCCAAGCACCTTCTATAGCTTTGATTCCAAAAGTTCCGTAAGCCAGTTGATTACCTCTCTGAGCAATCCCCTTCATCTTCATCTTATGAACTCTACGGAATTTGGTTCTTTTTGGTTGTAACATAATTTCTAAATTTTAGATTTTAGATTTTAGATTTTAGATTTTTTTTATTTTAAAAAAGTAACGGTAATTTAAAATTCAAAATTTCTATCTAAAATTTTTAATTATTATTGTTATTATTGTTATTCTTTCTAGGTCTTCTGTTGTCTCTGTCTCCTCTGTTTCCGCCTCCTGAAGGACCTCCTTTTTTCTGTTGTCCCACTAGAGGAGCAAGTTCTCTTTTACCGTAAACTTCCCCTTTCATGATCCAAACTTTTACTCCCAATCTACCGTAAGTAGTGTGAGCTTCAGCCCAGTGATAATCGATATCAGCTCTGAAAGTAGACAATGGGATTCTTCCTTCTTTGAAAGATTCGCTTCTTGCCATTTCAGCACCGTTCAATCTACCTGAGATCTGAACTTTAATACCTTCAGCACCCATTCTCATTGTACTTGCCATCGCCATTTTAACAGCTCTTCTGTAAGAAATTCTGTTTTCAATCTGCTTAGAGATGCTGTCAGCTACCAATACTGCGTCAAGTTCAGGTCTTTTGATTTCGAAAATATTGATTTGAATATCCTTACCTGTAAGTTTCTTCAATTCTTCTTTCAATTTATCAACTTCCTGACCTCCTTTACCGATGATAAGTCCCGGTCTGGCAGTAGTGATTGTCACTGTTACTAATTTTAGTGTTCTTTCAATATAGATTTTTGAAATCCCACCTTTAGATAATCTAGCCTCAAGGTATCTTCTGATTTTGTAGTCTTCCGCGATTCTGTCTCCATAATCGTTTCCGCCAAACCAGTTAGAATCCCATCCTCTGATGATACCTAGTCTGTTACCAATTGGACTTGTCTTCTGTCCCATACCTTGATTAATTTTCTTTATTACCTAAGATTAATGTAACGTGGTTAGATCTTTTTCTGATTCTGTACCCTCTACCTTGCGGAGCTGGTCTTAGTCTCTTCAATTGTCTTGCACTATCCACGAAGATTTCTTTAATGATAAGGTTTGCTTCTTCAATATCAGCACCCTCATTTTTCACCTGCCAGTTTGCCATAGCAGAAAGAAGTAATTTCTCTAATTTGTTAGAGGCTTCTTTTTTAGAATATTTTAGGATATAAAGAGCTTTATCTACCTGCTCTCCTCTAATGATATCAGCAACTAATCTCATTTTTCTAGGAGATGATGGGCAGTCATTTAATGAAGCTTTTACAACGTCTTTGTTAGCTTCTTTTCTTGCGATTGCGCTATCTTGTTTTCTTGATCCCATGATTATCTGCTTCCTTTGTTTTTGTTACCACCATGACCTCTGAAAGATCTTGTTGGAGAAAATTCGCCTAACTTGTGACCTACCATGTTTTCTGTAACGTAAACCGGGATAAAAGATTTCCCGTTGTGTACAGCGATAGTTTGTCCTACGAAGTCCGGAGAGATCATCGATGCTCTAGACCAAGTTTTAATAACTGTCTTCTTACCAGACTCTATATTTGCCTGAACCTTCTTATCTAAAGTATGATGAATGAACGGTCCTTTTTTAAGTGATCTTGCCATAATTATTTTCTTTTAGATACGATGTAACGGTTAGACACTTTGTTTTTCTTTCTAGTTTTGTAACCTTTAGCCGGTTTACCGTTTCTAGATCTTGGGTGACCTCCTGAAGAACGTCCTTCACCACCTCCCATTGGGTGATCTACAGGGTTCATTACAACGGCTCTTGTTCTTGGTCTTCTACCTAACCATCTGCTTCTACCAGCCTTACCTGATACAGTTAACTGGTGATCGGAGTTAGAAACTGATCCAATCATTGCATAACATTCAGTAAGGATCATTCTTGATTCTCCTGAAGGCAATTTGATGATTGCGTATTTCCCGTCTCTTGAAGTTAATTGAGCTGAAGAACCAGCACTTCTTGCTAAAATAGCACCTTGGCCAGGCTTCATTTCAACACAAGAGATTACAGTACCCAATGGAATGTTTTTCAATTTCATTGCGTTACCTACGTTCGGTTCAACGCTTTCTCCTGAAACTACTTTCTGATCTACTTTGATACCGTTTGGAGCGATGATGTATCTCTTCTCTCCGTCTGCGTACTCTAATAAAGCGATAAATGCAGTTCTGTTTGGATCGTATTCTACAGTCTTAACGGTAGCTTCAACGTCATGCTTGTTTCTTTTGAAGTCGATAATTCTGTATTTCTTTTTGTGTCCACCTCCGGTGTAACGCATGGTCATTTTACCAGTTTGGTTACGTCCACCTGACTTACTAATACCAACGGTTAGAGATTTCTCCGGTTTGTTGGTAGTAATTTCCTCAAAATTGTTTACAATTCTGAATCTCTGTCCTGGGGTGATAGGTTTTAATTTTCTAACAGACATTACTATTATTTATAATTAATAATTAATTTACAGCAAAAATATCGATAACCTCACCTTCAGCAAGTTTGATTACCGCTTTTTTCAATTTGTTTGTCTTTCCTACTTGAAGACCTTTTTTAGTGTATTTTGAAGAAACCTTCGGAGCATAAATCATTGTGTTAACGTCTGCTACTTTTACACCGTAAGCTGCTTCAACAGCCTTTTTAATCTGGATTTTATTCGCTTTAGTATCTACTAAGAAAGAATAAGAACCTCTTAAATCTGTAAGGTAATTAGCCTTTTCTGAGATAACTGGTTTAATAATAATAGACATGATTTATTTCTTTAAATTTTCCTGGAATTTCTCGATAGCACCTTCTAAGAATACGATCTCACCTGCATTGATTAAGTCATAAGAGCTAATTTCGTTGTAAGTAAGAACTTTAGTCTTAGGTAAGTTTCTTGAAGATAAATAAACATTTTTGTTTGCTTCATCTAAGATGTAAAGAGATTTTTTACCTTCGAATCCTAAAGCGTTATTGATATTGATAAACTCTTTAGTTTTAGGAGTTTCGAAATTGAAAGCCTCTAATACTTTAATGCTGTTGTCTCTCATTTTTTGAGAAAGAACAGATTTTTTAGCCAATCTCTTAAGAGCTTTATTCAATTTGAATCTGTAATCTCTTGGCTTTGGTCCGAATACTCTACCTCCACCTCTGAAAGTTGGAGATTTGATATCCCCGTATCTTGCAGAACCAGATCCTTTTTGCTTCTTAAGTTTTTTAGTAGAAGCAGTAATTTCGCTTCTTTCTTTTGCTTTATGAGTCCCTTGTCTTTGTGCAGCAAGGTACTGTTTAACTTCTAAGTAAACCGCGTGCTGATTTGGCTCAATTCCGAATACTGTTTCGTCTAGAGTTACTTTTCTTCCGGTCTCTTTTCCTGATGTATTTAATACTACTAGTTCCATTTTCTGATAATTACATAAGAATTTTTAGCTCCCGGAACAGCACCTTTTACTACTAAAAGATTTTGTTCTTGATCCACTTTTAATACCTGAAGGTTTTGTACAGTTACCTGCTTACCTCCCATTCTACCCGCCATTCTCATTCCTTTGAATACTCTTGAAGGATCAGATCCAGCACCGATAGAACCTGGAGCTCTAAGTCTGTTGTGCTGACCATGAGTAGCTTGCATTACACCTCCAAAGCCGTGTCTTTTAACAACACCCTGGAAACCTTTACCTTTTGAAGTTCCTGTTACGTCAACAAATTCACCTTCAGCGAATAAATCAACTTTTACTTCTTCTCCTACTTTCACTTCATCAACGAATTCTCTGTAGAACTCTACCAATTTAGCTTTTGGAGCAGAACCAGCCTTTTTAAAATGGCCAGCTAACGCTTTACCTACGTTCTTTTCACTCTTGTCATCGAAACCTAATTGCACAGATTTGTATCCGTCTTTTTCTAAGGTTCTGACCTGTAAAACCGAGCATGGACCAGCCTGAATAACTGTACAAGGAATGTTTTTCCCTTCTTCGTTAAACAAAGACGTCATACCGATTTTTTTACCAATAATACCTGACATTGTTTATATTATAATAAAATTTATCTTTCTAATTCTGTATTTCAGGAGGTCTGAAGTAATTTCTACTTTTGATATAGGCATACTACGCCCCTAAAATGGAGTGTGCAAATTTATGAATATTTTTAGAACTGACAAATATTTCAGGTAAAATATTTTGATTTTTAATCAATTAGATGATTTTGAAAAAATCCGCACGGAATTTTCAGAGAAATTATTTTGAATTTTAAAAAATAAATAAGAAAGAATGCTATTTTACAATTACCGTAACCCCTCTTTCCTCCAGCAATGATTGATCTTCTTCACCAATACCGTTATCCGTAATCAGATAATCCACCTTGTCCAAAGGAGCAATTTTTCCAAAACCTTTTTTATTCAGCTTTGAGGAATCTCCGAGAATAACCACTTTCTCAGAACATTCTATCATAAGCTGATTCAGATGAGCCTCCGCCGCATTCGAGGTACTGATCCCGAAATCAACATCAATTCCATCTACTCCCAGAAAAAGCTTATTGCAGGAAAACTGCTTCAGAATCCCTTCAGAAATGGAACCAACTATCGAAGTTGAGCTCTTACGGACTTCCCCACCCAACTGTATAATATTAATGTTTGGATTATTGCAAAGCTCTATCGCAACCCTTAAAGAAGAGGTTAAAACCGTAAGCGGACCAAAGTTCACCAGCATCCTCGCCAGATAATGCATCGTAGTTCCTGAAGCCAGGATAATGCAGTCATTCTCCTGAATCAACTCTAAGGCTCCTTTGGCTATATTTTGCTTGGCTTCCACATTGATGTTTTCCTTTTCATCCACATTCCTTTCATAAGCATACCGGACATGTTTGCTCGCGCCCCCATGGTTCCGGAAAAGCAGCCCCAGACTTTCGAGATAGTTCAGATCCTTTCGGACCGTAACTGATGATACATTAAACTTCTCACACAGATCCTGTACAAGAACATGCCCTTTTTCATCCAGTTCCTTTAATATATCGTTATGCCTTGGTATTAACTTTTCCATTCTGATTCTTTCATCAAAAATACCATTTTTTTCCGAGACCGTTAAAATTTCATTTATTTTCTTTTTAGTTTCATTTTTAATTTATACATTTGAAAACGAAACATAAACGAAACATTTATGAAACGAAACGAAGAAATAAGTAAATTAACAAGCATTCAGGAATGGGACTTTATCGTGATTGGCGGTGGCGCCAGCGGTTTAGGATCAGCATTGGATGCAGCCAGCAGAGGATTTAAAACCCTTCTTCTGGAATCTCATGATTTTGCAAAAGCCACATCCAGCCGGAGCACCAAACTGGTACATGGCGGTGTAAGATACCTTGCACAGGGAGATGTAGGCCTTGTAAAAGAGGCACTGAAAGAAAGAGGCCTTCTTGCCCAAAACGCAGCTCATGTGGTAAAAAACCAGTCATTCATTATTCCTAACTACACCTGGTGGGGAGGAATCTATTATAAAATAGGATTATCTATCTATGATTTTCTTGCAGGGAAACTAAGCTTAGGGAAAACCAAATACATCAGCAAAGCCAAAACCGTTGAAAAGCTTCCAACCATTGAGCAGCATAACCTTGCCAGCGGAGTGGTGTACCAGGACGGGCAGTTTGATGATGCGAGATTAGCGGTCAACCTGACCCAGACCCTTATAGAAAAAGGAGGAAGTGCTGTTAATTATATGAAAGTAACCGGGCTTCTGAAAAATGATTCCGGAAAAATAAACGGTGTGAAAGCCGAAGACCAGTTCACCGGTCAGCAGTACGAGCTTCGAGCTAAAGCAGTGATCAATGCAACGGGTGTATTCACCAATGATATTCTGAATATGAATAATCCGAAACATGGAAAGTTTGTTGTTCCAAGTCAGGGTATTCATTTGGTTTTAGATAAATCATTCCTGAAAAGTGATGATGCCATCATGATCCCGAAAACTTCAGACGGAAGAGTTCTTTTTGTCGTCCCATGGCACGACAGGGCATTGGTAGGAACAACCGACACCCTTCTGGATACTCCGAGTTTTGAACCGCACGCTCTGGAATCTGAAATAAGTTTTGTTTTAAATACAGCAAGACAGTATTTAGCCAAGAAACCAACGCGGGAGGATGTAAAATCTATGTTCGCCGGACTGAGACCACTCGCCGCCCCAAAAGAAGGAGGCAAAAGCACCAAGGAAGTTTCCAGAAGCCATAAGGTTATTGCTTCCGATACCGGGCTGGTTTCTATCATCGGAGGAAAATGGACTACCTACCGTAAAATGGCCCAGGACACCATTGACAAAGCCGTAGAGATCCTGCACTTAAAAGGAGGCCCTTCACAAACGGAAAATATGTCTATTCACGGGAATATGAAAGCAGAACTGGTTGACCGTACCAGTCATTTGTACGTTTACGGATCAGATATTCCTGCCATAAAATCATTGCAGAGCAGCGATCCTCAATACGCACAGAAGATCCATCCGGATCATGCTTTCACTATTGCTGAAGCGGTTTGGGCCGTAAGATATGAAATGGCCGAAACCATCGAAGATATTCTTGCACGGAGAGTCCGTCTCTTATTTTTAGATGCAAGAGCCGCGATAGACAGTGCGCATACCATTGCACAGCTTATCGCCACAGAAAAAGAACATTCTCAGGAATGGGCCAATGAACAGGAAAAAGAATTTATTGAATTAGCAAAAGGATATTTGTTAACGCCTTACACTCCCAAAACCACTACTCATTAAAAAATTTGCAGTATGAAGGAAAAACTGATTCTCGCTCTGGATCAGGGGACCACATCCTCCAGAGCCATTTTATTCAATCACAGCGGAGCTATAGAATATGTCTCCCAGAAAAACTTCGAACAGATCTTCCCTACCCCGGGATGGGTAGAGCATGATCCTAACGAAATATGGTCATCCCAGATCTCCGTTGCGGCCGAAATTATTGCCAAAGCAGGTATTTCCGGCCTGGAAGTAGCGGCTATCGGGATCACCAACCAACGTGAAACAACGGTGGTATGGGACAGGGAAACCGGTGAACCTATTTACAATGCCATTGTATGGCAGGACAGAAGAACCGCCAAATATTGCGACGAATTAAAAGAACAGGGCCACACCGAAACCATTAAAGAAAAAACCGGACTCGTACTGGACGCCTATTTTTCAGCTACAAAACTTAAATGGATCCTTGACCATGTAGAAGGTGCCAGGGAAAAAGCTGCCGAAGGAAAACTATGCTTTGGAACCGTTGACACCTGGCTGGTATGGAAACTTACCCGCGGAAAAATGTTCATCACCGATGTTTCCAACGCCAGCAGAACCATGCTTTTAAACATTCATACTTTAGAATGGGATCAGGATCTTCTTGATTTATTTGATATTCCAAGATCTGTTCTTCCGGAAGTGAAACAGAGCAGCGAAATCTACGGTGAAACGGCAACCACCCTATTTTCCACCAAAATTCCGATTGCAGGAATTGCTGGAGACCAGCAGGCAGCCTTATTCGGACAGATGTGCATCACCCCGGGAATGGTAAAAAATACCTACGGAACAGGGTGCTTCTTATTAATGAACACCGGAAAAGAGGCTGTCTCCTCTAAAAACAATCTCTTAACTACAGTAGCCTGGAAAATTAACGGAGAAGTGAACTACGCCCTGGAAGGAAGTGTTTTCGTCGGCGGGGCTGCTATTCAGTGGCTGAGAGACGGGCTTAAGCTGATCCACTCTTCTGAAGAAGTAAATGATCTTGCAGCAAGCGTGGAAGACAACGGCGGCGTTTATTTTGTTCCTGCCCTGACAGGTTTGGGTGCTCCTTACTGGGATCAGTATGCCAGAGGAACTATAGTAGGCGTAACCCGGGGAACTACCAACGGACACATCGCAAGAGCTACTCTGGAAGGAATTGCATTCCAGGTCTATGATATCGTAAAATCTATGGAAGCTGATTCAGGAAGACCAAGCCTTGAACTCAGAGTGGATGGAGGGGCTTCTGCCAGTGATCTTCTGATGCAGATTCAGTCCGACCTCTTCGGATTTAAAATTACAAGACCGAAAACCCTTGAAACAACTGCTTTAGGAGCCGCTTACCTGGCCGGATTGGCAGTAGGCTACTGGAAAGACATCAATGAGATTCAGACTCAATGGATCGTGGACAAAGATTTCCACCCTCAGCTGGACAAAGAAAAAGCAGATCAAATGATTCATTTCTGGAACAAAGCAGTGAAGCGTTCCCAAAGCTGGATCGAAGATTAAATCCTAACTAAAAAAACTACTCATGACTCCATTTATCGCAGAACTTATAGGAACCATGCTTCTTATATTATTGGGCAACGGCGTTGTAGCGAATGTTGTCTTAAAAGGTACGAAAGGAAACAATTCAGGATGGATTGTCATTACGACGGCCTGGGCGCTGGCTGTTTTCGTAGGCGTTACGGTGGCAGGCCCTGCAAGCGGTGCTCATCTGAACCCAGCCGTAACATTAGGACTCGCAGTTGCCGGAAAATTCTCGTGGGACCTGGTTCCTACTTATATTGCCGCACAGATGCTGGGCGGAATGCTGGGTGCTTTCCTGGTCTGGCTGTTTAATAAGGATCATTTTGCTATTACGGAAGATGAAGGAGCTAAACTCGCATGCTTCAGTACCGGACCGGCAATCAGGAATCCATTTTCCAATCTGATCAGTGAGGTCATCGGAACTTTTGTACTGGTGTTTGTCATCTTTCATTTCTCAGATCCAAGCATTTCATTGAATGCCGATCCGGGTGCAAAAATAGGCCTCGGTTCTGTAGGAGCCCTTCCTGTTACCCTGTTGGTGTGGGCTATAGGTTTATCGCTCGGCGGAACAACTGGTTATGCCATCAACCCGGCCAGAGATCTTGCCCCAAGAATCATGCATGCTATACTTCCCGTAAAAGGCAGCAGTGACTGGGGATATGCCTGGATTCCGGTTGCGGGTCCTGTCCTGGGCGCCGTGATTGCAGCCGTTCTGTCTGGAATAATACATTAAAAATACCCCATGAAAGTTTTAAAAATTGCATGCCTGATTATATTAGGCACAGGAAAACTATTCTCTCAGGAGAACGAGGAAGCCAAGGAAAGCAACAGGCTGGATTTCACGGCCAATATTCAGAACAATCACCTGTGGAGAGGGTTGATTATTACAGATAAGCCTGTGGTGATGGGCAACCTCTCTTATGCCCTGGATTCTGAAAAGAAGTGGAAAATTGGTATTTGGGGAGCTTCGGCATTGGCTGATGATAAAGACGGTACCCATTATAAAGAGATCAATTATTATATCCAGTATTCCCACAACCGTTTCTATATCGGGCTCTGGGACCTGTATAATTCCAGGAATATCAATACTGCGGTTGCAGCAGACGATATTTTCAGTTACTCGCAGAGAAGAACGGCTCACATTATTGATCTTAGAACCAATTATACTTTCGGGCCTTCATTCCCGTTGAATATTGAAGCAGATATTATGCTGTACGGCGGAGCCAATGCCGGAGAAGTTGTTCTGGAAGAAGACGGAACGTATAAAAAGAATAAATATTCCACCTATATTCAGGCAAGCTATCCTGTGATTGCAGGTGAGAAGATCAGACTGGATGCTTTCGCAGGTGCGGGATTTGCTTTGAATGACAGAAATTTCCTTTACGGGAATGGCAAAAACAGCTTTGATATCGTCAATGTAGGCGTAAAAGCTTCCAAAACCATTAAAATTACTGATCATTACAGTCTTCCGGTTTCTATGATGGCGATGTGGAATCCTTCCAATAAGTATGCAAGAATTCAGCTGGCTGCTACTGTATTTTAATCCGAATTTTAGCTACACAACAAAAGATCATTCTCTCCCGGAATGATCTTTTTATTTTAACCATTAAGAATAATAAAGGAGATAAGGAAAATTAAGAAAAATCAAAGATTTTTTTTAGCAGCGTTTCTTAAGCGAAGCCCTTCTTAATACTCTTAAAAACTTAAATACATCTTAATGGTTTTAATTTCCTTCCTGTTAACTCATAAAAGTTTCAGTTCATTGGTCTTCTTTAAAAGTTAATTGGTATACCATTATCCAAAACCGCCAATCACCGGGTTTTTACGGTTTAATTTTTGCAGGAATATCTTTACTTTTGAAAAAAAATATATGAAAAAAATCTTCAGCTTAATTATCTTATGCATCAGTGTTTTGTCTTTTGCACAAACAAAGGCTCCTTTTACCGGATACAGAAGTTTTGATATTCTTCAGGGCTACAGTGGAACGGGAACCCCACATTATTATCTGGATATCAAGAAAAACGGCGATGTGCATTTCGGGTTTGTTCAGGTGAACCAGGCAGACGGAACGGAAACTACCGAAGAAATGAACGCAGGAAAATACAATCCGAAAGTGATGAAAGTCGCTTTCAAAAAATATAAAGAGAGTTTTTACGTAAAATTCGATAAAGACAAAATATATATGACAGACAAGGATGGAAATATCCGGAAATCCGAGGACTGCTGCTCCAGCATGGAAAGCGCTACACAGGATGTCTGCGTCTGCGAAAGCGAACTATACAAGAGATGAGAGCATTAAAAGTATTATTTCTTCTACTTATTATCGTTTCGTGTAACAAAAAAGAAAATCACCCGTATACTTTTTATTATTGGAAAACACAACTGAAGCTGGATCAGGCTGAGAAAAAAGCTCTGGACCAAGCATCCGTTCCGTATCTGTATACCCGGTTTTTTGATATTGATAAAACCGGCGGCCAGTTTCAGCCGGTTGCGGTTATTACGAAAGATAAAAGCTTCCGGACCGGGAAGAAGATTGTCCCGACCGTTTTTATCACGAATCAATCTATGTACCGTATCTCCGCAGAAGAGATCCGTTTTATTGCGAAGCATATTCATGAGCTGGTTCAAAAGAAAGCTAATGAATACGGTTTAAACATCAGCAATGAAATCCAGATCGACTGTGACTGGACTGCGGGGACAAGGAACGATTATTTTACCTTTTTAAAAGAGCTGAAAAAAGTATCCGGAAAAGAGGTTACCTGCACGCTCCGCCTCCATCAGGTGAAAGACAAGAACCAGACCGGAATTCCTCCCGTGGATAAGGTGTATCTGATGTGCTACTCTACTTCCTCTCCGCTGGAAAACTCCAATAAAAATTCGATTCTGGATGTGACGGTTTTAAAAAGCTATCTTTCCAAACTGGAAGATTATCCTACTAAAAAAATTGAAGTCGCGCTGCCGGTCTATTCATGGGGTATTGTCACCAATCATCTTGAAAAGCACAGATTAATCAATGCTTTATCCAAAAAGGATCTTGAGAATCCGGGATTCAGAAAGATTGCGGATAATGAGGTGGAAATTATCAAGGATGGCTTTTATTTCGGAAACTACTTAAATAAAGGCTTTAAAATAAAGGTTGAGGAAATTTCTGAAGAACAGCTGAAAGAGGTAACGGATTTCCTCGAGAAAAAAATCTCCCGTTTTAATATCATTTATTATCAATTAGATAGTAAATTTGTAAGTAACCGTAATTTTTAAATTCATATCTCCTGCACATTGAGGAGATTAAGCAGATTTTAACTACTGGTAACCATAAATATAATCATTAATTACAAAAATAAAAACACCTGTCAAGTATATGAAAAAGTATATTCTTTCACTGGCGGTTCTCTCGCTTTTTTACACGAAATCTGACGCCTGCGCGTGGTCAGATCCCGATTATGAATATTTCAATCTGTTTACACAGAGCATCATCAAGGATAAATCTTATCTTCCTTTTCTGCTTACCTATTCCAACAGGTTTTACGGGGATTATAAAGGAATGAGTATTCCGGATGATAATATTGAAACATGGAAAAGGTTTTTCAACAACCAGCTCAATTATGCGGAAACTGAAAACCTGGTGTACAAAATAAGTATGGATGATCTTAATGCCCTGAAAAATGGACGCCCATCCAATCCTCTTCTGCAAAAACTGGGCGCAGGATTTTACCAGAAGTATAAGGAAGGTATTGATTATTTAATTGAAGCCAAATATCTGGAACCTTATATGAGCATCAATTATATAGAAAGTAAGGATTCATTTTATAACAGCGGCCCTTCAAGTGACTTAAACGCCACTTCCATTGATTATGCAAAAACCGTGAATGCTCTGACTTCTCTGTATAATGCCACAAGAAACCCGGAGATCAAGCAGCGTTATGGGTATCAGCTGGTACGATTCAACCATTATACCAGAAATTATGATGCAGCGCTGGAGGCTTTCAAAACTTATATAGAACCCATCAAACAGAAAGGCACAGTCTATTTTATGGCACTGGACCAGCTTGCCGGAGCCCAGAGAGGAAAGGAAATGAATGCGGATGCCAACTGGAACTTCTTTCAGGTTTTCATGCACAGCAAAGACCGTAAGGAATCTGCTTTTGTTTCGATGAAGCTTTCGGATACGGCTTCTTTCAGCAACATTATGAAACGGGCCGGCACGAATGATGAAAAGAATATGGCTTACTTCCTGCTGGGCTACGAAGGTTTCACGAATCCTATCCCTATTATGGAAAAGATGTATGACATCAATCCGGATTCCGAGATCCTGAAAGTAATGGCGGTAAGAAGCATCAATGAACTGGAGAGAAGCTATCTTCCGATCTACTATTATACTTCCGATGCCTCAGACAATGTGTATATGCGGAAGGGCAATACGGATAATCATGATAAAGATTCTGCAGATTCAAAAACTGAAACCACAGAAGTAAAAAAAGAGGAGAAACTTTCTTTCTGGCAAAAGATTGTAAGATTCTTTAAAAATCTGTTCGGAGGCTCAAAATCCGACAGTACAAACGGTGATAAAACCGACCAGAGCAATGATGAACTGCTGAACAATCCTGACAGAATTCCTTTCTACACGCAATCCGGCTACGGCTATGATGAAAAAACCGGAGATTATCTGGATGACCTGGAAAAATTCACGGAGAAAACCAGAAAGGTATCTAAGGATGAGTATTGGCAGATTGCAGATGCGTATTTAAAATTCCTGAAAAAAGATTATGAAGCCAGCTCTGAAATTCTTGAAGACATCAAGACCACCAATCCGGAATACCTGGAAGAAATAAAAAGAATGAAAGTTCTGAATGATATTGTTTCCCATCCGAAGATCGATGCGGAATACGAGGATTATTTAATGAAAAATTATGCTGACTATTTTATCAAAAAAGAAGTGAAGAAAGACAGCACCGTTACCGAAAATTATGATTACTACGGAGAAACTCCTTCCACAGCGGATTTCCTTAAAGATGTTCTGGCCAACCGCTATTTCCTTCAGGGGGAAGACGGAAAATCGTTCCTGATGAGCAACAAGCTTTCGGATCTTCAGTATAATCCGAATTCAAGCCTGGTGAAAAGTGTGGAAGACTTCTACAGAAAACCGAACAAAACCCAATTTGAGCAGCAGATTATCGCCAAAAACATGGATGATGTAGGAAACATTGATGCATTCTTCAGCATGATCTACGGTGACCGTGCCATGAGACAGGCTGATTTTGAAAAAGCC
Source organism: Chryseobacterium phocaeense (assembly GCF_900169075.1). Lineage (NCBI taxonomy): Bacteria > Pseudomonadati > Bacteroidota > Flavobacteriia > Flavobacteriales > Weeksellaceae > Chryseobacterium > Chryseobacterium phocaeense. Next base: position 947,180 of record NZ_LT827014.1, on the reverse strand, counting down.
AAATCGTACTACGCCAAAGCACAGAACTACTCCGGAATTCCAAGAATGAATTATGAGTGGACCGATAAGGGACAAAAAATCACACTTAAGCAGTATGCAGCCGGTGAATATAACGGATTCAGGGATATCTCTCATCTTGTTTTCGGACATAACGTATGGGAAAGTTTCGGAAGTGCGGAAACGGAAAGTATGGAAGCTGAGGATTATACTGCGTTTCCTTTCATTAAACCGAGTATGAACAAACTGGAACTGGCTGATGCTCTGATCCAGCTTAAAAAGATCAGCGCCGGAACAGATGAAAAAGCGGCTACGGCCAGCCAGCTGATCGGTAACCTGCTGTATAATACTTCCAGCCTGGGATATTACCGTCAGTTATTTGTGATGGATATCGACAACAGCAATGGAGGAAAGTATGATTTCTGGGGTACCGACCGAAAAAATCCGTACAAGTATTATTACAAGAACTTCCTGTATACTACTTATATTGAACCTGATAATTTTGATCTTGCCATTAATTATTATCAAAAGGCACTGAAGCTTTCTACAAACAAAGAACAGAGAGCGAGGGTTCTTTTCCAGATGGCCAGCGCAGAACAGGGGAAATATTATCAGTACGAGGCTAAAAATGCTTCTACGATCAGCTACTCGGATCCTCAGTATTCTGAAAAGGAGAAGGCACACCAGACTGAACTTGATAACATTAAAAACGAAAAGTACAGAACGTATTTTGCCCAACTGAAATCTCAGTACGCAGATACGGAAACTATGAAAGGACTGTCTGGAAGCTGTAGCTATTTCGGATATTTCCTGAGAAAATAGTGAAGGATGGAAGCTGGAAGAAGGAGGATGGAAGCCACAATTGGACCTGTTATTGTTTTATTGCTATAAAAAATTGGCTGATCAATCGCCTGAAAAGATAACTTCCCATTTCCAGCTTATGTCTTCTCTTCTCATTTAAATATATAAAAAAAGGAATCATTACGATTCCTTTTTTTGTGCTTGCTTCTGAAGCCATTCTTCATGCTTCCGTTTAAAGAATTCATGTTTATAATCCTGGTTTCTCTGAGCTGCATCTATAGAATGCGAGGTATGGATATCAGCATCTTCTTTAGCGAATCTGGCCAGCTCTTCATAATAATGATGAAGCTGATCCAGTTCTTTTTCCGTGAGGTCTTCAATATCTACAATTCTGTTGCTGGCTTTTTCATGCGCGGCAATAAGTTCATTAAGCTTGATCTGTATGGCTTTTGAATCTTTATTTTGTGCTTTCTGAATTAGAAAAACCATCAGGAAAGTAATAATGGTAGTTCCCGTATTGATCACGAGCTGCCAGGTTTCGGAATAATTAAAAACGGGTCCCGAAACGGCCCATGCCACCACAATAAGTGTTGCACCGATAAACGCGTAAGAACTTCCTGTAAATTTGGTTGCCCAATCTGAAAACTTTTCAAAGATACTTTTGTCTGACTTAGCCATGGCTCTGTTTTATAATATCTATAGCAAATACGATGCAAGTTTCCGGTTTTTGGATTTTATTCAATGGGATTAAAATAAATTCAAGCAACTTCTGACGGCCATCAATAATGCAAATGCAATAACTATAACACCTATCAATACCATCAGGTTTGATCCTCTTTCACTGTCTTTTTTCTTGTTTCCCGGTTCTGGATGCTTATAGTGAACATATTGGTAATGCTTGCTAAAGTGTGAATCTGAAAAATACACTTTCGATTCAGGGATATTACTTGTATCAATATTATGGATCAGATCCCGGTAGTAATCATGTTCTTTTCTTTCCGGTTCGGTATAGGCAAAATTCATTTTCAGAACATGCTTGATTTTATGAAGAAGGGTAAAGTAAAAAGGAGAATTTCTTTTTTTCAGAAGTTTCAAATAATACAAATTAGTCATTAGCTGATCTCTTCCTACCTGCATACTTCCTTTGATAAACAACAATTCATCACTGATATAAGGATTGCTTACTTTTTCTTCATAGAAATGAAAATCATAATAATTAAAATTAAAACCTGTTCTCTTACCCTCTTTTACTGCATGTAAAGTTTCCAGCATAGTAGTCTTTTCAGGTTCCTTTACCGTAGCGATCTTAGTATGCAACTTATTATAATCTTCATCTGAAAGCCATTTGGAATTTTCATAAAAGCAAAGAAAGTCGGTCATTCTGGAAAAGTAATATTTAATATACACCGTTTCTGAAGAGGCGGTATCCAGCATTTTTTGGAGATAAATATGAAATACCTGAGGATGTTGATTTGTGTGCTTTTTTTCAAAATAAAAGTAAGCAAGGGCTTCATCCATCATTCCTTTGTTGAAGTAGTAATCTGCGTTGAGTTTTGCAAGATCAGAAAGCAATCCCATCTTCTGGCCATCCAGTTCCTGACCTCTGTAAACGTGAAACTTCATATTTCCGAAAGGGTTGCCGGTAAGATCCACCATTTTCAGATCAGAGAAATAATGAACCGGAAACGTTTCGGTGATATTGTTAAACCGGAGATCAATTTCTTTAAGATCAGCCATTCCTTCCAATGGAGAGAAGTTGTCCACTGAATTCAAATTCAGATTAAGGTATACAATTTTGTGTTGATTCAGAAGAAAAGAAATATCATTTATCCCACAATTTTCAAGATTGAGATAGGTAAACCGTGCAGCAAATTCCGTAGTCTGAATATCTTCCAGGGGATTGTTTCCTGCATTGAATATTTTGATGTTTTCGTGATTTTTGATCGGGGCGATTTCTCTGATCCTATTTCCTGAGATATTTAGACTGCTTACCAATTTTATATTCTCCAGGGCTGAAATATCTTCCACTTTGTTATGGGCAAGAGATAAATCATTTAAGTTCTGAAAATTTCTGATGACAGAGATATCTTCAATCTCATTATTGCTGATATTCAAACTCATCAGAATAACATTGTCTTTAACGGAATCAATATTTTTAATCTGATTAAAGCTCAGGTCCAGATGCTGAATATTCTTCATTTCAGAGAATACCGATAGATCTTTGATGTTGTTATGTTGAAGATTAAGAATTCTGAGATTCTTCAGATCTTTCAAACAAGAAATATCTTCAATCCGGCTATGAAAAATCCCCAACTGTTCCAGATCCGCAAGATCTCTTAAAGGATTCAGAACTCTAATTGCTGTATTTCCCAAAAACAACGAGGTCAGTTTATGATGTCTTTCAATACCGGTTAAATCGGTAATATGGGAGCTTTGAATGTACAAATGCTGCAGATGTACCATCCGGCTTAAAAAATCCAGATTGCTTACCTCAGTATCACATTCAATATGCAACTTTTTAAGATATTCTAAATCTGAAATTTCACTGAAGTGATCAATAACCAGATCATCCAGCTCAATTGCCAGTGATTCCAGGTTTTTAAACGAAGAAACAAATTTCATTAACTGAGTTCCGGTAAAACCGGGCAAATAATCATACTCAGGTTCAAAAATTTCCAGTGAAACCACCTCCTTTGAATGATTCATTTCATAGGAATACCGGTTCTCTGCAACCCCGAATGATTGAGCAATCTGTTCTATCTTCTTCATGATAATAATAGACTTATAAAAATAACAAATAACGATTTTTAAATGCTTAAAAACAAAAAATCCCCCTTCTTTCGAAGAGGGATTCTATAATCATTGCAAAGTATGCAGTTATCACACTTTAATTTCAACGTCTACTCCTGAAGGAAGTTCTAATTTCATTAGAGCATCAACAGTTTTAGAAGAAGAAGAGTAGATATCCATCAGTCTCTTGTGAGCTGATAACTGGAACTGCTCTCTTGCCTTCTTGTTTACGTGAGGAGATCTCAACACTGTGAAGATTCTCTTGTTCGTTGGCAATGGAATAGGACCGTTTACAACAGCACCAGTAGCCTTTACCGTTTTTACGATTTTCTCAGCAGACTTGTCTACCAAGTTGTAATCGTAAGATTTTAGTTTTATTCTGATTCTTTGTGACATTTCTTTAATTTAAAAATTAACCTTTTGCTTTAGCAATGATTTCCTCTGCAACGTTCTGCGGAGTTTGCGCGTATTTCTCTAATTCCATAGAAGAAGTAGCTCTTCCTGATGAAAGTGTTCTTAGAGTCGTTACGTAACCAAACATTTCAGAAAGTGGAACAGAACCTTTGATTACAACAGCTCCGTTTTTCTCTTCCTGACCGCTGATCGTACCTCTTCTCTTGTTAAGGTCACCAATGATGTTACCCATATATTCTTCCGGAGTTACAACTTCCAGTTTCATAATAGGCTCCATAATTACCGGCTTAGCAGCTTTACCAGCTTCTTTAAATCCTAATTTAGCAGCTAATTCAAAAGAAAGTGCATCAGAATCCACCGCGTGGAAAGATCCGTCTTTAAGAGTAACTTTAATACCTTCAACTTCGAAACCAGCCAAAGGACCGTTCTTCATTGCAGCTTTAAAGCCTTTTTCAATAGCAGGAACAAATTCTCTAGGAACGTTACCCCCTTTGATCTCATTGATAAACTCAAGACCGATTTTACCTTCGTCAGCTGGTCCTAGTTCGAATACGATATCAGCAAATTTACCTTTACCACCGGACTGCTTTTTGTAAACTTCTCTGTGGCTGGCAACTTTTGTTAAGTTTTCTTTGTATTCTACCTGAGGCTGTCCCTGGTTTACTTCAACCTTGAACTCTCTTCTCATACGGTCAACAATGATATCCAAGTGAAGCTCACCCATACCAGAGATGATCGTTTGTCCTGAAGCCTCGTCAGTTCTTACTGTAAACGTTGGATCTTCTTCAGCCAGTTTAGCTAGGGCGTTACCCATTTTATCCTGGTCAGCTTTAGTTTTAGGCTCAACAGCGATACCAATTACCGGATCAGGGAAAACCATCGATTCAAGAACGATTGGGTTCTTCTCGTCACACATTGTATCACCTGTTTTGATAGATTTGAAACCTACCGCAGCACCAATATCACCAGCTTCAATATATTCTACCGGATTTTGCTTGTTAGCGTGCATCTGATAGATTCTAGAGATTCTTTCTTTATCACCAGAACGGGTGTTCAGGATATAAGAACCTGCATCAAGTCTTCCTGAGTATGCTCTGAAGAATGCCAGTCTTCCCACAAACGGGTCAGTAGCAATCTTAAATGCTAATGCAGAGAAAGGCTCATCTACAGATGGTTTTCTTACGATTTCAGCATCAGTTCTCGGGTCAGTACCTTTGATATCATCTTTATCCAATGGAGAAGGCAGATATTTACATACTGCATCCAACATAAACTGTACTCCTTTATTTTTGAATGAAGAACCACAAGTCATTGGGATAATAGATAAATCGATAGTCGCTTTTCTAAGAGCTTCGTTGATTTCTTCTTCAGAGATTGAATCCGGATCTTCGAAGAATTTCTCCATCAAAGTCTCATCGTAGTCAGCAACAGCTTCTACTAATTTCTCTCTATATTCAAGAACTTCAGCTTTCATGTCTTCAGGAATCGGCACTACTTCGAAAGTAGCTCCTTGTCCTGCTTCATCCCAGATGATCGCTCTGTTTTTAATTAAGTCAACTACACCTTTGAAATCTTCTTCAGCACCGATTGGTAAAACGATTGGAACTGCATTAGATCCTAACATTTCTTTAACCTGTTTTACAACGTTAAGGAAGTCAGCACCTTGTCTGTCCATTTTGTTTACGAATCCCATTCTCGCCACTTTGTAGTTGTCAGCAAGTCTCCAGTTTGTTTCAGACTGAGGCTCTACTCCATCTACTGCAGAGAATAAGAATACAAGACCATCCAATACTCTCAAAGATCTGTTTACTTCTACTGTGAAGTCAACGTGTCCCGGTGTATCGATGATGTTGAAGTGGTAAGGTTTAGTTTCGGCTACAGGTTTTCCCTGGTCTGTTGGAAAGTTCCAAGAACAAGTAGTGGCAGCAGAAGTAATGGTAATACCTCTTTCTGCTTCCTGCTCCATCCAGTCCATTGTAGAAGCACCATCGTGAACCTCTCCAATTTTGTGGTTTACCCCTGTATAGAATAGAATCCTTTCTGTAGTGGTAGTTTTACCGGCATCAATGTGCGCAGCAATACCGATATTTCTTGTAAATTTAAGATCTCTTCCCATTTCAGATTAGAATTTAAAGTGTGAAAACGCTTTGTTAGCTTCCGCCATTTTGTGAGTATCACTCTTCTTTTTGAATGCAGCACCTTCTTCTCTTGAAGCAGCTACCACTTCATTAGCTAATTTCAAAGCCATAGACTTATCATTTCTCTTTTTAGAGTAGCTAATTAACCATTTCATCGCCATAGAAATTTTTCTGTCAGCTCTGATTGGCATAGGGATCTGGAAGTTAGCTCCACCTACTCTTCTGGAACGTACTTCTACGTGAGGCATAACGTTTGTTAATGCATCTTTCCAGATTTCAAGGGCTGTTTTCTCAGTTTCTCCTTTTTTAGTTTCTACGATATCCAATGCATCATAGAAAATTTTGAATGCAATTGACTTCTTACCGTCAAGCATTAGGTTGTTTACGAATCTCGTTACCAATTGATCATTAAATTTCGGATCTGGTAACAACGGTCTTTTTTTCGCTTTTGTCTTTCTCATTGCTTCTGTACCTTATTTAATGATTACTTTTTCTTTCCTTTTGCAGGAGCAGCAGCTGCTTGTCCTGGTTTAGGTCTCTTAGCTCCGTACTTAGATCTTCTCTGAGTTCTTCCATTTACACCTGCAGTGTCTAATGCACCTCTTACGATGTGGTAACGTACTCCCGGTAGGTCTTTCACCCTTCCGCCTCTAACCAATACTATCGAGTGCTCCTGAAGATTGTGTCCTTCGCCCGGGATGTAGGCATTCACTTCTTTTCCGTTAGAAAGTCTTACCCTTGCTACTTTTCTAAGTGCAGAGTTAGGTTTCTTCGGTGTAGTAGTATATACTCTCGTACATACACCACGTCTTTGTGGACAAGAATCTAGGGCAGCCGATTTGCTCTTCTTGGCAAGCGTGGCTCTTCCTTTTCTTACTAATTGTTGAATAGTAGGCATTTAATTGCTTTTTATTTTAGGGTGCAAAAATAGTAATAATTTTTTAATCCGCAAACACTTACATGAAAATTAAAATCAAACACTTACAACAAAAAGAAGTTGTCTTTGAACAGCCCAATAACGGATCATCGATCTGCATTGAAAAAAATATAAATGGAAGAAGCCGGAGCCCGGACTGAAGTGTATATTAAATAATTGTAAAATTTAGTTGATCATCTTCACCGTCACATTTTTATTCCACGGAAAATTTTTCACATTCTGTTGTAAAGATTCATGAATATCCGGATCTATTGAATAAACAGCTACATGTTTTAATCCAAGGACAGCATTCCTGCCTTTGATTTCCAGAATCGCCACTTTTTTCCAGTTTTCCGGGATGTGGCCTTCCAGCCATTCTTCATAGATGATGGCCAGCTGATAGTGGTTTTGGGTTGTATAGTCTTTTAAAAATTGTTCAAATTGTCCGTTAAGTCCTTTTTTCTTTATTTTAAAAGGAACAACTTCTTTAGACCCTAGCCCTGCAACATCCAGCAGCTGAATATCCGTAAAATAACATATCGCACCTATATCATTGGCTACCACTTTTGAATGATTGTAATATTTTTTCAGAAATCTTGCAGACTGCATCTGCTGCTCATAGATATTCCGGCTACCGGTAACGATCAGAATACTTACCAGAGCTGTTTTTAACATCAATACTCCAAAAACTGTTACAATAAGGATAGCCGTCACCCTGTTTTGCTTCAATAAAATACTCCTGCCGGTAAAAAGATCTTTAATCTCCGGAATAACGACCATAGCAAATGCAGTCAGCAGATAAGCTTCATATCTGTAAAAATTGGTAAACTGCCCAAAAGCTCCCTGCATGAACAAAGTAATACTTAATACAGTCAGAAGAAAATTCTTTTCGACCAAACTCCTGAAACCCAGCTTTTTCCTGTAATCTTTAAAAATCAAAACTATAGCAAAACATAAAGGAAGAAAGCCTGCGAAATAAAAATAAGGCTTTAATAATATTTTATAGAGCAAAATGTTTTTGACCTGAATAAAATAGTTTCCTGCAAGATCGAATTTCGTCCCTTTTACCAGCACAGAATTCGGAAAGAAATAGCCTGTCTTCTGGTAGGTAAGATATCCGAAAATCAAAACAGGAATAAAGCCGAACATAAGTAAGACTGCTGCAAGTTTAAATTTCCTGAGCAGCAGAAAAACAAAAGCCATTGCCAGGAAATAAAACATACTCTCAAACCGGATCAGTCCCAACAGAGCGATGGAACAATAGAACCAGAAGGCATATGATGAATTTTTAAATTCAGATTTCCGCCATTGATCAAAAGACCAGACATTGACCACCACAATAAGAACCTGAAATACATGCTCCATTCCTGAAAAAACAAGCAGATGCACGGAAGCAAAAAGAAGGGTAAAAATGCACGCCAGAACAACAGGCGTTCCAGTCTTGAAAATACCTGAGTAATACTTATTTAAAAAGTAAACAATCAGTAATAAACATCCCAGGTTAAAGATCAGAGGGATCAGTTGTTGATCACCAAAAACAGCAATCAGCCCGCTTAAAAGAAAAGTAAAAACAGGCGAAGACGAAGAGGATGAAAATTGATATTCCGATACTCCCCACACTCCGTTCAATGCAAAATTTTTGGCCATGGCCAGGTGAATATAGGCATCGTCCAATATATAGGTGAAGTGCTGCTCCGTCTGCGACAGCATGATCAGAATGTATAAAAAACACATCCCAAAAAATACGGCTGCCGTAATTAATAAACTTTTCATTCAACTGCAATATTAATACTTCCAAACTGTTTTTAAAAATTTTCTTATAGTTATCTTCTATTGACTTTGAAAGCCTTTCGGCACAATATTTTCTAAATTTGTTACATAAATATAAACTTATGAAAAATGCAAGCATTATCGGCCTGAAAGAAGCCGACTGTAAAAACATTTCAGAAAAATTAAATATCCTTCTGGCCAATTATTCAATATTCTACCAGAATACAAGAGGTTCACACTGGAATATCAAAGGAGAACAGTTCTTCACGCTGCATCCGAAGTTTGAGGAACTATACAACAGCCTGGTGCTGAAAATTGACGAAATTGCAGAAAGAATCCTGACATTGGGAGCCACTCCTGCACACAATTATTCAGATTACCTGAAAGTAGCCTCCATTAAAGAATCCAGAGAAGTATCAGACGGTAATAAAAGCGTGGAGCTTATCCTAAGTTCATTCAAAGTGGTAATCGATCTGCAGAGAGAACTTCTGGATATCACTGATGCGGCAGGAGATGAAGGAACCAACTCCCAGATGAGCGATTACATCACAGAACAGGAAAAAGAAGTATGGATGTACAACTCTTACTTAGGCAAGTAACCGATAAAATCATCCGAATAATAAAAAAATCGTCTTACATTTAGGCGATTTTTATTTTAAATGACTATATTTGCGTTAAAATTACACATATTATGAACGACGTTCGATTAAATTCTATCCTTGATAATGATTTTTATAAAATAACCATGCAGAATGCCGTGGTGAAACTATTTCCAAGTTCAATTGTAAAGTACGAATTCATCAATCGTGGAAAGCATAAGTTTCCTGAAGGTTTTGATGCCGCTTTAAAAGAAGCCGTTAATAAAATGGCGGAACTGAAGCTCACCAGGGATGAAAAAAAATTCATGGCCAGAACCTGTCCTTATATAGACCTTCCCTACCTTGATTTTCTGGAAGGTTATCACTATGACCCGTCTGAAGTGAAAATCCACCAGGAAGGCAGCGAGCTGTCTGTAACGGTAGAAGGGCTTTGGTACAGAACCATCCTTTGGGAAGTTCCTCTACTCGCTTTGATCAGTGAGCTGCATTATGAAATGAACCATATGGAAAGGGATTCCAATGAAGTGGTAATGAAAAGAACATTGGAAAAAGCAGATTCATTGGCAAAGCTTGGGGTCAATTTCGCCGAATTCGGGACCAGAAGAAGACATTCCTATAAAGTACAGAACCTGGTAATGGAAGCTTTGACTCAAAAAAAAGAATCAACGTTTATCGGAAGTTCAAATGTTCATTTTGCAATGAAATTCGGCGTAAAGCCCATCGGAACCCACGCGCATGAGTGGTTTATGTTCCACGCAGCAGAATACGGATTTAAAATGGCCAATGAAATGGCGCTGGAGCATTGGGTGGATGTGTACAGAGGAGATCTCGGGGTAGCGCTTTCCGACACCTACACCACTGATGTTTTCTTCCAGCAGTTTGACAAAAAATTTGCTAAACTGTTTGACGGCGTACGTCATGACAGTGGTGATCCCCTGGAGTTCGCAGACAAAACAATAGCCCATTACAAAAACAACGGCATTAATCCTTTATTCAAATATATCATCTTCTCTGATGCCCTGAATTTGGAAAAAGTAGAGGAAATCACCAATTACTGCAAAGGAAAAATAGGGGTTTCATTCGGTATTGGAACTAACCTTACGAATGATGTAGGTTTAAAACCCATGAACATCGTTATGAAGCTGATCGGGGTACAGGCTCCGAACAAAGAATGGATTCCAACGGTAAAACTTTCTGATGAACACGGGAAATACACCGGCGATCCGAAAATGATTGAACTGGCGAAAGAGTTTTTGAGAATAAAAGATTAAATTAGATTTTCAGATTTCAGACATCAGATATCAGACAAAAGATTTAAATACATTTGCTATGAAACTAAAAATTTATTTATCAATAGCCGTCTTAGCGGGGGTTCTGTCTTTCGCTCAGGAGAAAAAGGCAGACAAACCAAAATTCAACCAGGAACTGGCCACATCGCTTGGGGCAGATCAATATGGCATGAAAGCCTACACTATTGTAATGCTTACAGCAGGAACAGCGAAAATAGAGGACAAAGCCAAAAAGAGCGAACTGATGAAAGGCCATATGACCAATATCGGGAAGCTTGCCGATGAAGGAAAAATCGTTGTGGCCGGACCTTTTTTGGAAAAGAATAAAGAAAACTACCGCGGTATGTTCATTTTCAATACAAAATCCAGAGAAGAAGCCGAGCAATGGGTAAAAACCGACCCTGCAGTTCAGGCCGGAATTTTTAGCTACGAAATATTTCCATGGTATGGATCTGCAGCGCTTCCGTTGTACCTGAAACATCATGAAGAGATCTCGAAGGAAAATCCATAACAGTGGGATTCTATACTAAATTTTCAGAAGAAGATCTTATTGCATCTTATACCAATCAAATTGATTATCAGGGAAAGCCGGATCAGGAGATTGTGGAAGAAATTTTACGAAGAGGTTCCCTTGAAGACTTCCAGACGAAAATTAGGATCCAGAATCACTTTCAGGAAGAGCAGAATAGAGTCATAAGAGAAATTCATGGACATTATATGAATAAGCTGTCCAAACAGGAATGCCTATCCTTAATAAATTCCAGCTTATCCCAGGAAAACATCAGGCTTCTTGTAGATATAAAATACGATCAGATTCATAGAAGTATTGAGAATTTAAAAGTAGACTCCAACACCTTGATGTACAGCTTCATGGGAACCATAGTAGCTTCTGTCATCAGTACAATTGTTATTGGTTTTATTATTTATAAATTTGCATTTTTATCGGTTTTCTCGTTTGCTTTACTGATTCCGGCTTACCTTATTAATTACTGGATCATTAGATTATTTACAGGAAAAACAAGTGATAATTTAGCCGTTTTTATCGCTTCGTTTATAGCCACCGTTTTGAATTGCCTGTATTTTGTTCTGTTCATTAGTTAAGCATAACAGATCGTAAAAGCAATATTTTACGGGGTAAAGTGTTTTAAAGATATACTTAAACCTAAAAAACAAAAACAAATGAGCTTACTTTCCAACATCCTCTGGGCTTTTCAGCGCAAAGAATATGCTGACATTACAGATTTCAATACAGCAATAGAAAGCTATCAGCAGCGTATTTTAAAAGAAAGAGCTTCATGGAATCCGGAAGAAATTGTGATCCAGGCTTCTGAAGCAGACATTTGCTATGAAGCCTGGATTAAAGGAAAAGAAGATATAGCAGGTAATGAAACATTAATAGGTGATGAAGATGAAGTTTTTCATGAAGATAATAGCGATTACGGCATGTTTCAGGTCGACTTATGCGCCACATTGAAAGCACAAAACGGCAGCCATTTCACAGCACTGGACCTTATGTTTCAGCTGCAGAATCAGCTGAGTAATAAAGAGCTTGGTGACCATGTCTTCTTTGAAGGCCTTACCCCAAAAGATACGGAGGAGTACAAAACGGATATTCCTTTATATTTTATGTATTGCGGAAGCTGAACATTACAGGAGCGCAGGGACACATGGAAAGGTATTGCAGTACCCAAACGAACAAAATTCAGATAAATCATTATGTAACATCATAGTGATTTATTTTTTGTATATTAGACACTCATTTTCAGTAGTATACAAATTAAAACCATCAAAAAATTAATTCCATGAAAAAAACAAACCTATCAAAGCTTTCAAGAACAGAGCTGAAAGACGTATTCGGCGGGTATTTATATCCGGCACCATGTCCCGGAGGATGCCCGGGTGAAGCCATGATCAGATGTCCTGACGGCTCCACCACTATGACTAATTTTATATGCATGGGAGACAGATGCGTGCCGGCTGCAATGTGTAAACCATTGATCCTTGAGCCTTTTCCAGATCCGATTACCATTACTCCATAATTTGATCAACAAAAAAGTGAACCATTAGGCTCACTTTTTTGTTAAATTTAACAATAAGACAAATGCATTAAGTTAAAAAAATAAATATATATTAAAAAAACATAGAAAATAATTCAAATACAGCATAAAATACTATAATTTATTCAAAATTAACTAAAAACTTACTATATTGGATAAAAATAATACTGTATGAAAAAATCATTATTTCTTAGTTTTATGGCACTTGCAACCATGGGAAGTGCACAGATTTTAGTTACCGAGAGCTTTGAGAATTCAACTTATCCCGGATTTGTAATAACCGGAGGCTATCCACAATCGGCAGGAACCTATATCGGAAGTACCTGTGACGGAAATGCGTTCATCGGAGCTGAGGCCTATGGTTCCAGTGTAGCCAACAGGACAATTAATCTTGTTTACACAAAACCGGCAGGCATTACCGCTAACGGAAAAAAAATCGATGTCTCTTTCACTTATACTACAGAGGCTTATGATGCAACCAGCAGCATTGGAGGAACCATTACCGTAGCTTATTCTACAGATAATGGAACTACCTATACCACTGTAGGTTCGCCGGTAACATTAACCAGTGCCGCACAAACATGTGCTGTATTTACAGGAACTATTCCTGAAAGTGCGAATATAAACGGAGATTTCAAATTACGCATCCAGACGCTGGGAACTACGGGTACAGCCTATGATTTCTACAATTTTATAGATAAAATAAGCATCAAACAGGAAGTAACAGCTGTTCCGGGATGTGCAACCATAAGCAGCCCTGCAGCCGGAGCAACCGGAGTTTCAGTACGTCAGCAGATTGCATGGGGCGCTGTAGCAGGTGCAGAAGCGTATAAAGTAAAAGTAGGAACCACACCGGGAGCATCCAATGTATATTCAGGAACAACCACAAATACTTTCTTTGTACCGGCATCATCAAGTACATTCCCGGAAAACACTATGCTATATACCACAGTAATTCCAACCAATGCTCTGGGAGACGCTACGGGCTGTGCGGAAATTTCCTTTACCACAGGCACCAATCCTTTCGCACCATATTGCGGACCGCTTCTGGCTAAATCTGCTGTATATCCTATATCTAATATTGTGCTTAACAATTTAACCAACGCTTCCAGTGCAACTGCCAATACAGGTGATGCCCAGGAAAATTTCACCAGTAAAACAGCTAATGTGACCAGAGGAATTTCTTACCCAATCACGCTTACCGGTACCGGTTTAGGAACCAACCGATTTGGGTTCACTGTGTTTATCGACTGGAACCAGAACGGAAGTTTTGCAGATGCCGGAGAAGCCTATTTTGTAACTTCCGATTTTGCAGGAGGCACAGGGAATACAGTAACAGTTAATAAAAATATCGCAGTACCGGCTACCGCTGCATTGGGAAATACGAGAATGAGAGTGAAATATCATTTCAACAGTTCAGCAACCACGGTACGTACAGAATTATCAAATCCTTGTGCTGATCTTAATGAAGGCCAGGCCGAAGACTACACCATTAACGTACAAAATGTATTAGGTACTTCGGATGTGTACGCTGATAAAAAGGCTGATATCTCTGTTTACCCTAATCCATTCACAGATAAAATCCGTATTTCAGATATTAAAGATGCAAAATCCATTATCATCAGTGATGCATCCGGCAGACAAGTGAAAACACTTCAACCGGCTGATGAACTTAATCTTTCTGATTTAAATGCAGGACTTTATCTTATCACAATCCAAATGCAGGATGGAAGTGTAAAAACGGCGAAAGCAATTAAAAAATAGTATTTTAAATATAACCCAATATTATAAGCGGCAGTTTTCACTGCCGCTTTTTTATGAAAAAAAACCGGCGTTAAAATACATCCGCATTCTTAAAATTTGACGGGTTTCCGTAAAAGAAATCAATTTTTCTTTTTGTAATTTTGAAACATGGAGATGACATATTTAATTATTGGATTTATTGCCGGAGGAGTTCTCGGAGCTGTTATTTTGTATTTTGCCTTAAAATCATCAACAGTTTCAAGAAGTTCTTATGATGAACTGAATAACCAGCAGATCAGAAATCATTCAGATCTTGAAAATCTTAATCTTAAACTTCAGGAGCTGAATCAAAATATCAGCAGGGAAAAAGAACAGAATCAGCAACAGACGGATCTACTGAATGACCTGAAAAATGAGTACGCTAAAATTTCTGCAGAGCACGCCTCACTGAATTCCCAGTTTCTGGAACAGAAGCAGCTTAACTCCAAACAGACCGCCCAAATTGAAAATCTGATTTCAGAGAAGCAGCATATTTTTGCTAAAAACTCTGAACTTTCTGCTAAAAATGACGGACTTCAGCAATCACTGGATACTCAGAAAGAAGAGATCACCAAGATCCAGGAAGAATCAAAACTTCAGTTTGAGAACCTGGCCAATAAAATCTTAGAGGAAAAAACTGAAAAGTTTACCACTTTAAATCAGAATAATTTAAAGACCATTCTTGAACCTTTCCAGGAAAAGATCGCAGACTTGAAAAACCGCGTGAATGAAGCCTACGAGAAGGAAAACAAAGAACGTTTTTCCCTTGCAGAAAAAGTAAAAGAACTGGCAGAACTGAACCAGCAGATTTCTGAAGATGCCAAAAAACTGACGAGAGCCCTGAAAGGAGAAAGCAAAACCCAGGGAAACTGGGGTGAAATGATCCTGGAAAGTATCCTTGAAAAATCAGGACTGGTAAAAGGAAGGGAATACTTCCTGGAGCATGAGCTTCGCGATGAAGACAACAAAGCCCTGTTCTCAGAATTCTCCGGAAAGAAAATGCGTCCCGATGCCGTTGTAAAATATCCGGATGAAAGAAACGTGATCATTGATTCCAAGGTATCCCTGACCGCCTTTACGGAACTTGTGGATGAGACTGACCAGGATATTTACCTGATGAAGCTTAACCAGCATTTAGGTTCCATCAAAAACCATATTATGCAGCTGAGCCAGAAAGCATATGATGATTATGGAAAATCCCTGGACTTCGTGATGATGTTTATTCCCAGCGAACCAGCCTATATTGCAGCCATGCAGGCAGATCAGGACCTGTGGAATTATGCCTACGAAAGAAGAATTCTCCTTCTGAATCCAAGCAATCTGATCACTTCTTTAAAACTGATTGCCGATCTTTGGAAACGTGAATACCAGAACAGAAATTCTATGGAAATTGCAGATCGCGGAGCCAAACTCTACGATAAATTCGTAGGTTTCGTGGAGAATCTGGAAAAAGTAGGAAAAAATCTTGACCAGGCTAAAAATGTTTATAATGAAGCCTACAAACAGCTTTCTACCGGAAATGACAATCTTGTGATCCAAACCCAGAAACTGAAATCTCTCGGCATCAAAAATAAAAAAGATCTACCCCAGAGCCTTATTGACAACAGCAACTTTTTAGAAACAGAAAATTAATGTCATGAAAAAAAGCCGTCTCATTGTACTCATCAGCATCGTTCTTTTTATAACATCACTGGCTCTGCCGGCAGTATTTACGCAAAAAGGCAGTGAAATGTACGGCTTAGCATGTTTTTTATTAGGATGGGCGGATCTTTCCGGAGACGGAACTTCCTGGCTCGCGAATCCTGTTCTTCTCTTTTCATGGATCTTCCTGCTGGTAAAACAACCGAAGATCGCGGCTTTTTTAGGATTATGTTCTGTAGGCATGGCTTTGTATTATCTTACAGAAACGGAAATAACTGTTAATGAAGCAGGACATAAGTACCCTATCACATCGTACGGATTCGGATATTATCTGTGGCTGGCCAGCTGTGTTACAATGTTTGTGGGGAGTCTACTCCTCTTTAGGGCTAAACCTGAGCATCTGCCTGAGGTCAGAAATTAGATTTCAAAATAAATTACTGACATGTTTTCCTTTGCAGCCTATTCCTATCCAAAGTCCGAATCTTATCAGGAGATTCTGGTTTCCTCTGCTGCTTCGGGAATTTTAATTTATCTTTTCCTGATTATCTTCCAGCCTTTCGGAACGGAAAATTTTCATCATCAATATAAATACCTGCTGCTTTTTCCTTATTCTGTTATTTTTGGATTGGCTTTTTTTATAACAGATTCCATTGTCATTCGCTTCAAAAACTGGAATATCGGTGCCGAACTTTTGAAGGTTACCGTTATTATCTTTCTGGCCTCTGTTCTTTCCTACTTTTACAACACCTTATTTTTAAGCAGGGTTTCACTAAGCTTCACCAACTACCTGTACATGTTTCTTTATTCGCTCGCAGTCGGAATTCCTATTTCAGCGATCTATATCCTGTCCCGGTATATCTATCTGAAGAACCTCCATGAAAAAACCGCCCGGGAAGTTTCTCACCAGCTCGCGGCACATCCCGAAGCTTCAGCTCAAAAGTTCCATCCGGTATTAATTATTACAACAAACAGTACAGAACTGAAGATTCCTGCGGATCATTTCATTTGCGCACAATCCATGGAAAACTACTGCTCCCTGTTTTTCATCGAAAATAATGAGGTAAAAAAACTGCTGATCAGGACAACGCTTTCCGGACTTTTAGATCAGGTGCAGACAGAAGCTATCAAAAAATGTCACCGTTCCTATATTGTCAATCTGGATAAGGTAAAAAACATCAGGGGAAATGCCCAGGGCTACAAACTTTCTCTTTCTGAAATTGATTTTGAAATTCCTGTTTCAAGAGGATTTATTTCACTGATTATTCCAAAACTGGGAGTTCTAAAGGGCTGATATTTGCTGCCCGTCACATTCTTTTGTCATTCATCACTTCCGTTTGTGAAAGGCTGAAACAAGCTGCAATTTTGTTCAAAAATAATCACAATGAACAAAACCTTCCGTTTCTTTTTTATTTTTATCACAGGATTTTTTATCTATTATTTATTTGATTTTTACTGTTTCAAAATGATCCTGAACTTCATAAAGGAATTATCCGGCAGTAAAGCACTCGCTCATGTTGCAGCCTATGCTGTCACCCTGATTCCTCTACTGATCACCCTGAAGATTTTACTTCCTCAAAAGAAAATTATTACGCTCCTTTCTCTCGACTCATCTTTTTTTAAAGGAATCACTCTGGCATTCATCAGTACACTTCCCATGCTTACCGGTTATTTAATTTTCTTTGATCCGGTCAGGAAATTAGACCTTCAGGGGGTATTTATCAATACGGTATCTTCTGCTTTTTTTGAAGAAATAATTTTCAGGACATTCCTTATCGGGGTTTTATACCGTTTTACAAGATTGGGTTTTATTTCCTCTATCCTCTTTGGTTCTCTGCTGTTTGCACAGGTCCACCTCTATCAAAGCAGTGATTTCAAAGAACTGATACAAATCTTTCTTATTACGTTTTTGGGTTCAGTGTTTTTTTCATGGGCATACATAGAGACAGATTTTAACTTATGGACCGCCATATTCCTGCATTTTTTCATGAATTTATACTGGGAACTCTTTGATGTCGCAGACAATGTGTCCGGAAATTGGTATGGAAATTTATTTAAAATCATCTCGATCCTGCTGACTATCGCTTTAATTATCAATTATAAGCGAAAGAATAAAACTCCATTTCAAATTACAGGAAAAAGCCTTTTCATTAAAACAAAACTGCCCTAATCACATATTTTCCATAATTTTGCAGCATGTTGATAGAAAGTTTTCAAAACGATAAAATAAAGAATATCACCAAACTCCTGGCTGATAACAGGTTCCGTAAAAAATCCAAAGTTTTTGTTGTGGAAGGACAGCAGGAAAACGAAAGAGCCTTACACTATGATTTTCAACCTGTAGAGTTTTTTATCTGCGAAAATATATTCAAAGGAAAGCTTCCGGATGCTAAACTTCACTTTGTCAGTGAAAAAGTATACGAAAAAATAGCTTACAGAGGGAGTTCAGAAGGAGTAATCGGAATATACAAAACCAAAGACAGCCAGTTATCCGCATTTGTTCCCAGAGAAAACGCAACCGTTATTATTGTGGAAGGAGTGGAAAAACCCGGTAATCTTGGGGCCATTCTGAGAAGTTGTGAAGCTTTTGGAATTGATGCACTCATCGTTGCAGACGGAAAAGCAGATTTCTATAATCCCAATGTGATCCGGTCGAGTGTAGGATGTCTGTTCGGAATGGAAGTGTATGATGCAGAAAATATGGAAACCCTTGATTTTCTTCAAAAATATAATTTCAATATCTACACCACCCTTATGGATGAGACGGCAGAAGACATTTATAAGAGAGACTTCACACAGAGGTCTGCCGTATTATTCGGAACAGAGCATTCTGGATTAAGTGATTTCTGGATAGGAAAGGGAAAAAATACGCTGATTCCTATGGCAGGAAGCATTGATTCGTTAAATTTAAGTAATGCAGTGGCTATTACGTGCTATGAATCGCTGAGGCAGAAGAAGGGATAAGATGTAGGAAGGGAAGACTGATGATGGAAGATGGAAGTTTTTAAAACCGTAAAAGGTTGTGTCTTTTACCAGCAGATATTAAGACATAAAAAAACCGTCTCACAGGGTGAAACGGTTCTTTTATTGTTAAGCTAATGCCAGAATTATTTCTTAGCAGCGTCTTTAACTTCTTTAGCAGCATCTTTTGCAGCACCTTTAGCAGCATCAGCAGCACCTTTAGCAGCGTCAGCAGCAGCTTCAGTTGTAGCTTTAGCAGCATCAGCACCAGCAGCAGTTGTAGCAGCAGCAGCATCTTTAGTAGCTTCTACAGCAGTAGTAGCAGCAGAATCAATTACTTTAGCAGCAGAATCAGTAACTGTAGCAGCAGAATCAGCTACGTTAGCAGCAGCAGAATCAGTTGTTCCTTCAGTAGAAGTAGCTTCAGTTTTTTTACAAGCAACTAGAGAGATTGCAGCGATAGCAGCTACGAATAATGACTTTTTCATAATAAATTAAATTTAATTTTGTTAATATTGTTTTTATAAATTTTCTTCTGTTCTGTTATTTGAACAAGACAAAGGTAGAACAGATACAAAAGTTGTTTATGAAAAATAATTGTAATACATTTGTAAAATAGTTTTACAAATAAATAAAGCTGATAATCAACAATTTAATTATTTTATAAAAATTGACAGATTTAGATCTATTGCATTTTGAACAGCTGAAAAAAGACGTTCAGACAGAATATTTAAAAGAATCTACCCCTTCTCATGATGATATTTCAAAATGGAAAGGGATAGACATTATCTATTTCCAGGAAGACCTTCGCAAAAAAGCTAAAGGCAACATCAGTGAAAAGTCATTTTACACCTATTTCAAAACTTCGCCGGTCACCAAACTACCGAGAATAGATATGCTTAATTTATTGAGTATTTATGCGGGTTACGATTCATGGTATGAATTCAAAAAACAACACCTTTTTGCCGGAGAATTACTGTCTGAAGACGAAGATCTTGAGGAGGAAGAAATCCAGGAACTGGAAAAAACAGTGTCTTCGGCCCCGGAGCTTCCAAAAACTGAAATTCCTACTCAAAAAACAGAATATCAACCCCAGGAAAAAACTGATTTACAAAAATCAACTACTGATAATCAGATAAATACGCAAAAACCAACAACCACTGCTCCGGCAGAAACACAACCTGTTCCGACGAAGAAAAATTTCGTTAAAAAAAATGCCTGGGCCATCATTACTTCCATTTTAATTGCCATTACGGGTGTTCTGGGTTTTAAAGATGAACTATTTTCGAAAACTTATAAATACTGCTTCACCGACAAAGACCGGGGCGTTTCCGTGATCAACACCCTTGAGATAAGAGTGATTAAGGAAAATGAATCACCACTTTTGTTTAAAATAAAACCGGGACAATGTTTTTATTATTCTACCAAGGACAAAAACATTAAAATGCAGATCAGCGCTCCTTTCTACGAGTATCTGGAAGTGAACCGAAATCTTGAAAATGCCCCTGATGAGGAAATGATAGAGCTGAAACCGGATGATTATAAGATGGCAGCCTATTATTTCTCCACCAAAGATGCCGGAGGAAACCCCGAACTTCTGAAACAAAAAAGGAATCAGCTGGAAAATTTAATCAGTAACAATGCGGTTATTTATCAGGTTTATGATAATAATACCTATGGGATTGAAAGACTGGACAAACAAAAATACATTACACTGGTCACCACACCGACTACCTCACTGAAAAACCTTACGGTCATAGAGATGAAGAATGACAGCAAAGGAAAAATAGTATCTATCAAATTTAAAATTGCCTCCACAGATGAACAGAATAAATAAGTTTTTAATTTTCGGACTCCTTTTATTGGCATTTATTTCCTGTAATAATAAAAAAACCGAAGTAAGCGATCTGGACAAACTGAGAAACAGCACCAATGTAAAAGGCTACCCTGCTGTTCAGATGGACAGCATGCAGGCCATTAATTCCATTACCAAACAGAAAGTACAGGAACTTCTTGATCTTTCTACCTTATATCTTTCCGGCAACAGAAATACTGAGATCGACACTGTTATTTATTCACAAATGCAGAGTTATTTCCACAAACCGGACTCACTTACCTTTAAAAAGCTGTTCAAAGAACTGGACAGCCTGAAAGTAAAATCTGTGAAAGTAAACAATCTGAGTGTTTATAAAGAATTCTATAAAAAAGACACTTTGGATTATGCAAAGTTTAATCTGGAATATTTTGATGCAAAAAATAAATCTCTCGGGACTTTTGAGAAAAACGCACAGTATATTTTGCTTTCTACCCCGATGATCAAAAAGGAGTTTAAATTCTATTTCCTTGATTTTTATTCTTCACCACTAAAGAAAGACAGCACTTCGGTAGGCGTAACCAAATAGTCAAGCGGAATATCATTTTCCCAGACATCATCGATCTTTTCATTGGGATTGAAGTAATTGACGCCGATTTTTCTTGAAGTTGGGGAAATACTTTGGAAAAATGCATCATAAAAGCCTTTTCCATACCCTATCCTGTTTCCATAAACATCGCTGTACAGCAGAGGCGTCATTACATAATCAAAATGAAGCTCCCCGGAATCTTCACTGGAAAGCGGTTCTGAAATTCCCCATCCACTGGTTTCATAGGCTGTATCTTTGTTTATTTCCACTGAAATCAACTTATCAGCGACCACTTTCGGGACAAAAACCCGGATGTTTCTGTGCAAAAAAACATCAATGAAGGCCCATGTATTGATTTCTTTAAACTTTTCAATGGGGATAAAAATATGCACCTTCTGCCCTGCTTCCGGTTTAAAATAATTCAGGAAGTTTTCCAGTATTTTTTCAGATAACAGCAAAGCCTCATCACTTGACAAGGCTTTTCTTTTCTGCATATATATTTTTCTAAGCTCGGCTTTCAGCATAATGATATAAAGATAATCATTAATTAATCACAGACCAGTATTTTATGTCCATCTATATCTTTAAAAGAAAATTCGGTATTACCGTATATCCTTTTGGTCATAGGCTCATCAATTTCAATATCCAGTTGTATGACTTTCTGGTAAAATTCCTCAATTTCAGGAATCCACAGGATCAGATCAGATGCCAGGGGATTTAAATCCGTATTAAAATGAATCTTCTCTTTTTTAGTTTCAATAAAATGAATCTGAAAACCGTCCTTTATCACCATACCATAGACCATTCTACCATTATTCTCCAAAGTATTCACCACAGAGAACCCTATTTTCTCATAAAACCCAATGGTCTTCTGAACATCTGTAACTGCCAGCTGGGGAGCTGAAGAAATAATCCTGGCCATTGCTATATATTATGATAGGATTTTATAAAGCTTGTCGGATAAACGAACCCTGAAAGGAAGCTCAAAAGTGATCTGATCTCCTTTTTTAGCTGTCTCACAAGGACCGCCGTTTGCATAAATTTCAGTCATCGTAATTTCCTGCTCACCGGTTGTGGGACCTGATATCAAAACTTTATCACCTACAGAAAGTTCAGTATTTTCAATTAAAAACTGGGCGATTTTTGATTTTGAATAATAATGTTCAGCTTTTCCGACCAATATCTTTTTCACTTTTATTTTCTGACGGACATCTTTGGTTTCAGCCTTTGTTGCTTTGGCTAAAGTCTGGGTTGACAAATCCCCGGAGTTTTTAAATTTCAGAGCTTCGGATTTTCCTTTTCTGAACACTTTATTCCCAACCTGAAGTCCTTTTCTTAATGCAACCTGCTCTTCCCAAGGCAGATGGATGGTTTCCAGACATTCTGTAGAACATGTGTTTTCCATCGCAGCTTTACATTCATCACACTGGATAAATAACAGATGGCACGCATCATTCGCGCAATTGGTGTGGTTGTCGCAAGGCTTTCCACATTGGTGACACTGGGAAATAATATCGTCTGTAATTCTTTCCCCTAGTCTGTGGTCGAATACAAAATTCTTTCCTATGAATTTACTTTTGATCCCTTCTTCTTTGATCTGACGGGTATATTCAATAATTCCGCCTTCCAGCTGGTATACATTTTTAAAACCCTGATGTTTAAAGTAAGCACTGGCTTTTTCGCAACGAATTCCGCCGGTACAGTACATCAGCAGGTTTTTATCTTCTTTGAAATTCTGAAGCTGCTCGTTAATAATAGGTAAACTTTCCCTGAAATTTTCAACATCAGGCGTAATGGCTCCTTCAAAATGCCCTACTTCACTTTCGTAGTGATTTCTGAAATCCACGACAATGGTATTCGGATCTTCAAGCATCGTATTAAACTCCTGCGCTTTCAGGTGGATTCCTTTGTTGGTTACATCAAAGGAGGCATCATTGAGACCGTCTGCGACAATTTTGTTCCTGACTTTTATCGTCAGTTTTAAAAAGGAGTGATTGTCCTGGTCAACCGCCACATTCAAACGGATTCCTTTCATAAAATCGTAGACTTCCAGGGTATCGCGAAACGCCTCAAACTGATCCGCAGGAACACTCATCTGAGCATTAATTCCTTCATGGGCAACATAAATACGGCCAAGCGCATCCAGTGCATTCCAGGCTATAAATAATTCATCGCGAAATTTTTTGGGATCTTCAATTTTGGCATACGCATAGAAAGACAACGTAAGGCGGTCCTTACCGGCTTCATCAATAAGCTGAGCTCTTTCTTCTGCGCTTAAGGTGTTGTACAGTTGCATGCTATAAACGGTTTAAGTGAGAAAAATTTTTGCAAATATAATCATTTTAAAATTGAGAACTCTACCACGAGTAAAGGGTATGGGCAATGAGTAATAAGATCAGTGGATATAATTCAATTTATTATCGTAACTTATCCATGACATTACGTCTTTGTAAAGCCGATAAAATGTGACATTTTTTCTTTAATAATTTTTTAAGGTCTGTTAATAGCTTCTGTAAGATTATGACATAATATATAAAATGCCATAATAGCCGTTAAATTTTAGTTAAAATTGAAACACAGCATGCTAATTGCATACTTATTTAACATTAAATTTGTTTACGATAAAACAAAAAAGAAAAAAAATTAATAAATAAAAAAAGAAAGATATACAATGAAGAGTACTTTAAAAAAACTATTGCCTTTTGCAGTAGTTGGAGTTGTCTCAGGAGCGACTACCGTTGGGACATTAAAATATTTCGGTGAGCATTCCAGTAACGGGGACCAGTCTTATTTCACAGCTGCCGCTCCCAATGCTTCATTCGTAGGCATGAATACCGGAGCTGTAGGTGATGATTTCGTAAAAGCATCAAAAACCACGGTTCCCGCAGTAGTTACCATTAAAAATTATCAGAGCAGATCTACCAGCAGAGCTTCGGAGCAGGATTTGTTTGATTTCTTCTTCGGAGATCCGTTCGGAGGAAGAGGCCAGCAAAGACAGAAGCAGCAGGCGCCGGACAATATGCCATCGGGAATGGGATCCGGGGTAATCATCTCGCCGGACGGATACATTATTTCCAATAACCACGTTGTAGCAGGAGCCAATAAACTGGAAGTGGTTTTAAGCAACAAGAAATCCTATATTGCAACACTGGTGGGAACAGATCCAAACACGGATATTTCCTTACTTAAGATAGAAGAAAAAGGACTCCCCTATTTAAATTTTGCCAATTCAGATAATATTGAAGTGGGGCAATGGGTACTGGCTGTAGGAAACCCGCTTGGATTAAACTCTACGGTAACGGCAGGGATTGTTTCGGCTAAAGGAAGAGGAATTGGTATTCTTGGAGGTCAGGGAAAAGCAACCAATCCTATTGAAAGCTTTATCCAGACCGATGCAGCCATCAACCCGGGCAACTCAGGAGGTGCGCTTGTGAACGTGAATGGTGATCTTATCGGGATCAACTCAGCGATCCAGTCTACAACAGGATATTATCAGGGATACGGATTCGCCGTTCCTGCCAACCTCGCCAGAAAAATTGTTGAGGATATCAAGAAATTCGGAATTGTACAGAGAGGATTCTTAGGTGTTTCTTCATTAGACCTTTCCAACGATATGCAGGTAAGCGCTTATAACAAACAGTTTAAAACTACCATCAAATCAGGTTCCGGTGTCTATGTAACAGGATTTGGAGATAACAGCGGTGCCGAAGATGCAGGTCTCAAAAAAGGAGATATCATTACGAAAATTGACACGTATGACATTACAGATTTTGCTGATCTTTCCATGTCTATCGGAAGCAAACGTCCGGGTGACAAAGTTCAGGTAACTTACCTGAGAAACGGGAAGCCAAATACTACAACTGTAACACTTAAAGATCAGAAAGGAGGAACTACCACCCGAACAAAAGATGATTTAAGCGTAACAGAAAAGATAGGAGCTGATTTTGATCCGCTGAATGAAAAGTTTAAAACTGAATACGGATTAAACAGCGGTGTAGTAGCTAAGAATGTAAATGAAGGAAGCGAAATGGCCAAAATTGGCATCGTAGACAATTATATCATTATAGAAATCAACGGAAAACCGGTGAACTCACAGAAAGATGTAGAAAAGATCCTTGATAAATACCAGGGGAATGTACAGGTGAAATTTGTGGACGACTACGGAAGAATCTATACCAAAGGATTTAAAATGCCTTAAATAAAACCATTTATATCAACAAAAACGCTGCAGAAATATCTGCAGCGTTTTTTATTTTATTTTGTTTTGTTCATTTTCTCAGCGATCTTCTTTTTCTTATTCCGCTCATAAATAATCTCCACAATCTTTCCTCCTATCCACGAAAAAGGGAAAAAGGTAAGGAAAATGGAAATCTTATAAAACGTAGGATGATAAGGAAACACAATAACATCCAGCATGGCTATGAAAAGCATAATGAAACCAATCAAAATTGCATACGCTACCTTAGCGTACTTCACGATCATCGCAGTTGCTACACCGCCTATGGTAGTTCCCAGCCCGGAAATAAACAGCAGGAATCCGAAAAATGCATTATCGCCTCTCATACTGTAAAGAAATCTCTGCCAGTGCTCAAACGGAGCAAAAGCTTCGAAAGTGATCCATTGCGGAAAAACCCTTATACCAAGAGTAATAATAAGCCCTGCTATGCCAAGACCTACAAGAACCGCAATTGTATTTCTGATAAAATTCATTAATCCTGATGTGCAATCATAGAAATTTCAATATCAACATTCTTTGGCAGACAAGAAACCTGCACGGTCTCACGGGCCGGATAGCTGTCCGCATCCAGATAGGAAGCATAAATATCATTCATCACCGCAAAATCATCCATACTCTTCAGGAATATGGTAGCTTTCACTACATTTTTAAAAGTCATTCCCGCTTCAGTAAGAATAGCTTCAAGGTTTTTCATGACCTGGTGCGTTTCTTTCTCAATGCCTTCTACCAGTTTACCCGTTGCAGGATCTACAGGGATCTGTCCTGAAATATACAGTACACCGTTTGCCATATTGGCTTGGGAATAAGGACCGATTGCTGCAGGGGCATTAACTGTGTTGATTATCTGTTTCATATATGGATATTTATTTTTTATTAAAGATTATACATCACCAACCGTGATTTCATGAAAGTTATTCCGGTTGCAAATATAAAATTTATATTAACAATTGTCAATCTGATATTAGAAAGGTGCATTAGGCTGTGTAAAACTTCTGTCCTTATACTTCAGGGCATCGCTCAGGATATTGGCTTTGATCCCGATAAAGAAGTCATATACTTTGTACTGTCCGAAAGGCACCCAGTTAAAA
This sequence comes from Chryseobacterium phocaeense, assembly GCF_900169075.1. NCBI lineage: Bacteria > Pseudomonadati > Bacteroidota > Flavobacteriia > Flavobacteriales > Weeksellaceae > Chryseobacterium > Chryseobacterium phocaeense. The sequence continues at coordinate 920,301 of NZ_LT827014.1, read as the reverse complement.
TTGATGGTAAAACTCCTCTGATCTCTTGAAAAACCAATTCTTGTATAAGCCAGATCTTTCGTCACAAGGTCAAAATGCGTACTTCCGTTGATATTCCAGTACGGAGTAAGCTTAATACTTCCATCCAGACCAATAGAAGCAATTTTATTGCCAAGGGCGGACAGACCTTTTGTATAAGCATAATTCGCGTTGATATTCAAAGTCCATGCCTGATCGAAATGGGCATAATTATCATCATCAAAATAATAATTCTCATTTCTCACTTCTCCTTTGGCCGGATATTTTTTACCATAATCTGTTTTCTCGCCGAAGAGCTCACTGCTCAAAGGATAGGAAAGCTGTACATTGAACCCCTGCACACTGAAATGACCGAACTGTTCTGTTCTTATCCCTGTTGTTGCACCCGGAGCAAAAATAATTTTATAGGGTTCCAGGGAAAGACTTGTATTCACACTTAATTTATTATTAAAGAAAGATGACTGTCCGTTGATACTGAATACAGACCATGGATGGGTTTTTGCTGCAAAATTGTAATTTCCTGAAAGGTTTAGAGATTCAAAGATCTTGATTTTCTTCACTCCTGTGGAATCACTCTTGGATTTCACTTTCATTTCAATATTGTTCCCGATGTTAAATCCTAAAGCACCTACAACACCGCTTGAAGGGCTTCCCACAATTCCTTTTTCAAAAATAGAATACGGGGTCAGTGCTCCTTCTGCATTATAGTAATTCTTATAATATCCGAAACCTGGACTTGAGAAATCCGGAGAGTAAGTAAAGCTAAGACTAGGCGTCATCATATGTCTTACAGCTTCTACTGCCGCTCCTTTTTTGAATTTCAGCATTCCGTATAAAGTAGTCTGAAGGCTCGCAGAAGATGAGAAAGTAGAATATCCCGCAACATTTTTCTGAATGTCTTCCACATCCACATTCTTTACAGGATCATAATATTTTTTAAGCGTTTTGGTCGTTAACGCATTGTCAATATTAGCACTTAAACTGAACGTAAAATATTTCGCAACGGTGGTATTGGTTCCTAAGGCAATATTATTTTTAAGTCCTGTCTGCATTTTATCCCACATCGCATTGGTAAAAAGCTCATTTTCCTGGGTACTTACAAAATTGGTCAGGTTAAAACCGGTATTCACTGTAATATTTTCAAGAAGTCCCTGTCTTACTCCCGTTTTAGATTTAAACAGATAAAACTGGTTGATCGCCACATTCATCTGGGGAAGGCGGAGATCTGCAAGTCCTGTCGCAAAATTCTGGGCATAGGATGCCGTTCCGGTTATCGTAACAGGCAGCTTCAGGAACCTTTTTGTAATGGTTACCGTAGAGTTCTGCTGCGTATTCAGAACGTTCTGATTGAAAATATAGTTGTTGTTCAGGTTATTATTGTAAAACTTCGTACTTACAATATCTACGGAAGCACTGAAGGTCAGGAAAGGATTCGCCTTGGTATCCTGGGTATGCGTCCATGCAATTCTGTAGGTACTGTTTCTGCTGTAATCATCCAGACCTTTGATTCCTCTTACCATGGTTCCTACATCCGCTGTAAAGGTTCCGGAATAGCGGTATTTTTTCAGATAATTCATCTGAGGCCTTATGTTCCAGCTTCCTTTGGTGTAAATATCAGCGAGCACTTTAAGGTCAAAATGTTCCCCGATCGGCTGGTAGTAACCAAGGCCGTTCAGGAAAAACCCTACATCTTCCCTTTCCCCGAAACTCGGGATCAGGATACCGGCAGCTCTTTTATCGGAAAACGGAAGGATGGCAAACGGAAGAATCAGAGGGGTCGGAACCCTTTCAATATACATCTGGATGGGTCCTGTAACGATCTGCGATTTTTCTTTGGTTTTAATCAGCTTGATATTGGAAGCCCGCATAAAATAATCCGAAGCCGTATCTTTTTTCTTGATATAATATTCATCGGTCGTATAATCTGCGTTTCTCATCGCAAATACGGAATCGTTATATTTTTTGGTTTTCTGCGCTGTGATTACCCCTTCACTTTCTTCTGTCCGGGCATTATACGCAATGGCCTGCTTTGTTTTGGTATTGTAGCTGAACTCGTTGGTCTCATATTTCTTTCCAGCCTGTGTGGTAATAACAGGTTCTATGATTTTCCCCAGAGAATCCTGTTTTCCCCGGGCATAGATCAGGTTTTTGTTGTCGTCAATAGAGATATAGTCAGCATCGATCTGCATGTCCTGGTATTTTACCTGGGCATTTTTGTTCAGGAAAGTCATTTTCTTGGGAACATCCCTGCGCTGATCGTCTGCTTTTGTACGAAGAATATCTTCTAAAGCTTCCTTTTTTACAACTATGGTATCCTTTTTGGAAATAGTATCATTAACCGCATTTTTAGGCAATTTTTCAGGCGTTTTCTGTGCTAAAAAATTGTTAAAAATTAGGATAATTAAAATTTGTAATATATTTTTGAGGACGGTTTTGGCCAATTTTATTCTATATAATTCAGGCTCAAAATTAATATAATTTTTAAAACTGTAAGATGCACAACCTAAATTTTAAAATAATTTTATCATTTCTCCTTATTCTTTCCGGCACTTTATTTTTTTCACAAAAGAAGTTTACAATCGTTTTAGATGCTGGTCATGGGGGAAGTGACCACGGAGCGAACAGGACCTATGCAGATATTGGAAGAGTGGCGGAAAAAGATGTTACGCTGGCTGTTACGTTAAAAATAGGGGCCATGTTGGAAAAAAACAGAGATTTCAAAGTCATATATACCCGTAAATTTGATGAATACCCCTCCCTTTCAGACAGGACCAACCTTGCCAACAGAAGCAAGGCTGATCTTTTTGTCTCCATTCACTGTAATTCTTCACAGAGACCTACGGCGTATGGAACCGAAACCTATGTACAGGGTCCGAATCAGAACGACGAAAACCTGGAAGTGGCCAAAAGGGAAAATGACGTAATATTCCTGGATGAAAAAGACAGACAGACCTTCGGTTCCTATAATCCAAGTTCCCCTGAATCTCTGATTGCCCTGAAACTCCAGCAGAACAAATACCTGGAATCCAGCCTGCTTCTGGGCGGACTGGTAGAAGGAAACTTTGTGAACAAGGACAAAAGATTCTCACGGGGAGTATTCCAGAAAAACCTGCACGTGCTGCGTATGAATGCCATGCCTTCGGTACTCATCGAAACCGGATTCATTAACCACCCTGAAGAAAGCCACTACTTAGCTTCTGAAAAAGGCCAGAATGAAATCGCAGAAAGTATTTACAGCGCAATCATTGATTATAAAAAAGCCATTGACAGAAAAACCGGCGGATCTTCCATATCTGCAAAAAAACCGGAACCTGAAAAACCGGCGGAGTCTCCTCTGAAAAATGATTTCAGAATTTTACTGCTCAGCTCACCTACCAAATACAATGACGGAGATCCTGCATTAAAAGGACTGAACTATATTCTTCCTATCAAAGATAACGGACAGTATAAGTATTACTATGGAGTCACCAATATGGCTTCTGTAAAAGACATCAACCTGAAAACAGCTAAAGATGCGGGATTCAGAAATGCTTATGCGGTAGGATTTATGCCCAATCAGAAACTGCTGACGGGCTACTACACCATTGAGGTTTACACGGGTGAAAAGCTGAACGGAAATTCATTTATTCTACAGACCCTCAAGGATGTGGAACGCAACAAAGAAAGTGGAGTTTTCTATTATACTTACGGAAAAGTGTTTACATTGGAAGATGCCGTAAAGCTTCAAAAAGACCTTGAAACCAAAGGAATCAAGAACACCGTTATCCAAAAAGTTTTTAAATAATTTACAAAATAATTTTGAAGTTAAAAAGTTAATCATTACTTTTGCAACCTCAAAATTTGGCCTATTCGTCTAGTGGTTAGGACTCAAGGTTTTCATCCTTGCAACAGGAGTTCGATTCTCCTATAGGCTACCAAATTTTATATCATGCCGGATTTAAAAATACAAGAGGCGAAAGCTCTTTTTAAGAAAATCCACTCTAACCCAAAAAGTTACGATTTACAAATCAATGAAGACGGGATTACAGGCAGGGATGATAAAATAAGTTTCAGACTTTACAGAACCGGGGAAAGGGTCGCTTTTGAAGTTACAATTGATGGACTTATCTTCACCAATACGACTGGAGAATGGAACAATGCGATGATCATGCTAAGCAGCACGATCAAGAAAATAGAACGAGAACAAGAGAATTTAAAAATAGAACAAGCAATAGATAAACTCAGAAAATACCTGTCCGAAGAAAATTAAAAATTTTTAAAAATAAATTTGGCAGATTAGAAAAAAGTTTATAGTTTTGCACTCACATTTGAACGATATGGCAAATCATAAATCAGCATTAAAGAGAATTAGACAAAACGAAGTTAGAAAAGTTCGTAACAGATACTATCACAAAACTGCCAGAACAGCAATGAAAGTTTTGAGAAATGAGGAGAACAAAGCTGCTGCGTCAGAGCAACTGCCAAAAGTTATCGCTTTATTGGATAAATTAGCTAAGAAAAATATTATCCACAAAAACAAAGCGGCTAACTTGAAAAGCAAATTAACAAAGCACGTTAATAAATTAGCGTAATAGCATAGCTGGCCCGTTCGTCTATCGGTTAGGACCTCAGATTTTCATTCTGGTAAGAGGGGTTCGATTCCCCTACGGGCTACTAAACTTAATCACTGCTTACTAACCGAAGTGATTAATAAGAGTTGAAACTTATAAAAACAAAAAACTAACCCTGTAATTTATTACAGTTTATAGATGGCCCGTTCGTCTATCGGTTAGGACCTCAGATTTTCATTCTGGTAAGAGGGGTTCGATTCCCCTACGGGCTACAAAACAGGAAAAGTGATTCTATTCATTTTTCCTGTTTTCTTTTTATAGGTATTTTACTTTTACCAATCCTTTTTCATTAAATTTGTGTAACCACACATTCATTCAATTACAACACATCCATTGAACGGTTCACAAAAATTAATTGATACAATATCAAAGCACATCAGCCTTTCGAAGGATGAACAACTGCTTATTCATGGTTTCTGGTCACAAAAAACTTTGGAGAAAGGCGATTATCTTCTGAGAAACGGAGAGATTTGCCGCACGGATAATTATATTATTTCCGGAACCCTGAAAGCGTTTTGCATGAATGCCGACACTGGTGACGAAGAAATTCTTTACTTTGCCATAGATGACTGGTGGGCTACGGATATGGAAAGTTTTCGTCAGCAGGAACCATCCATTTACAACATTCAGGCATTGGAAAAAACGGAACTTTTACAGATCAGTTTTTATTCTTTTCAAAAAATGTTGGAACAGATACCCGCCTTGGAAAGGTATTTCCGCATTATTTTAGAGAGCTACCTAGGTGCGCTACAAAAAAGAATAATCTATAATCATATTTACAATGCGGAACAGCGCTATCTGGATTTCCTGCAAAACTATCCGGATATTGCCGCCAGAATACCGCAGTACCTTATCGCTTCTTACCTGGGAATTTCAGCAGAATTTTTGAGCAGAATCCGGAAGAAAAATAAAATCCATTGAACCAGGTCAATATCCAGCAATATTTAAGTTCAGAACTTTGTCCTATTAAATTTAAAGAAATGAACAAAGTATTGATTATTAATGCAAGCATCAGAAACGAGAGATCATACAGCAGGAAGCTCACCCGGTTATTTACTGAGAACTGGAAAGCAAAGTATCCTGATGATCATTTCACTTTCAGGGAAGCAGGCCTGGAAACTATTCAGCCCATTGATGAACAATGGATCGCCGGGGCTTTTACAAAACCGGAAGATCGGAATGAAGAAAATCAGGAAGCCCTACAGTTCAGCAATGAGTTGATCCGGGAACTGAAAGAAAATGATATTTATGTCATTGGTACTCCTATGTACAACTGGTCCGTTCCGAGTGGCCTTAAAGCGTATATTGATCAGGTGATGCGAATCAATGAAACCTGGAAATTCCGTTCCGGGAAACCGGATGGTGACTATGTAGGGCTGCTTGAAAATAAAAAACTGTTTATTCTCTCCAGCAGAGGCGATACCGGTTATGGTGAAAATGAAAAGAATGAGCATATGAATTTCCAGACTACCTATTTACAGTTTATATTCGGAATTATGGGTGTAAAAGATATCACTGTGATTTCACTTGATAACGAAGAATTCGGAGGTGAAATTTTTGAGCAGTCAAAAGAGGAAATTTTTAAGATTCTGACTGAGGTTGAATAAACGGTACGAATTATAACATCCTGCCTCTAAAAATTAAAGAGTGATTTCCAACAACATCACTCTTTATTTTATTTTGTTTATAAAATTTCATCAGATATAAAAAATTTGCCTACCTTTGCATTCGTCAGATGATAAGATGTCTATGCAGATTCAAAGAAAAACATTAGCCCAGGAAGTTGCTGAACGATTGATTCAGGGGATTATCAATGAGGAATATGCCATTGGTGATCAGCTTCCGATTGAACCGGAGCTTATGAAGATCTATGGAGTGGGCCGTTCCAGCATCCGTGAAGCGATAAAAATTTTATCAATAAAAGGGGTGCTGAGTGTTCAGCAGGGAGTAGGAACTTTCGTGACCTCAAAACATGTACAGGAATCACTGGAAACCCAGATTAATAAAGCCGAAATTGAAGAAGTTTACGAGGTACGTTCTCTTCTGGATTCAAAAGTTGCCGCCAGAGCAGCAATATTCAGAAATGAGGAACAGCTTCAGACCATTAAAAAGTTTCTTGATCTCAGAGAAAAGATGGCCACAGAAAACCAGGCTGTTGAATGCTATCAGGCGGATATCAATTTTCATATTTCAATTGCTGAAGCATGCGGGAACAACCTTTTAAAGGAAATCTATAAAATCACCAGTATCCATATTCTGAGAACTTTTGAAAGCAGCCATAACAACAATACCGATTCTTTCAGACTGTCTCAAAAAATACATACCGACCTTTATAAAAGCATTGAAAAAAAAGATGCCGAAAGTGCGGCCCGTATTGCTCAGATGATCGTTGACAGAGTCTATTAAAAAAATTTAACCAAATTCATCAGATGACATGATGAATTTAAACATTACATTCATGGAAAACGTGCAGACCAAAACAATTAACAGCCAAACCATTGTTTATCCTATTTTATTTATGATCAGCTTTTCTCATTTTCTAAATGACCTGATCCAATCTACCATTCCTTCACTCTATCCTATCCTAAAAGGTGAATTCAGCTTATCCTTTGCCCAGATCGGAATTATTACCTTGGTGTTTCAGCTTACGGCTTCCATTCTGCAGCCGTTCGTAGGAATTTATACGGATAAAAGACCTAACCCAAGATCTTTGGCTATAGGAATGGGGCTATCTATGGCCGGGCTATTGCTTTTGGCTGCGGCGCATCAATATTATGTGATCCTTATTGCCGTTGCATTAATCGGTATGGGTTCATCTGTTTTCCACCCTGAGGCTTCAAGGGTGGCCCAGCTTGCATCCGGAGGACAAAAAGGTTTAGCCCAATCCATCTTCCAGGTTGGCGGAAATTCCGGGAGTGCCATTGGTCCACTGCTGGTCGCTCTAATCGTACTTCCGCTAGGTCAGGGTTATGTAGGGCTTTTTGCCATTGCAGCGTTTATAGGAATTATCGTATTGTGGAGAATAGGCAACTGGTATGCTGAAAGGTTATCTTTAAGAAAAACAGCAAAGCATCCGAACGACATCATTACTATAGAACTGTCCCGTAAGAAAGTTATATTTTCCGTTGTGGTTCTTCTGGCCCTGGTCTTTTCGAAATACATTTATCTGGCGTCTATGACCAATTATTTCACGTTCTTCCTTATTGATAAGTTCCATATTTCGGTAAAAGATTCTCAGCTGTATTTATTTATGTTTCTTGCCGCAGTGGCTATAGGAACGCTTTTGGGAGGAAAACTGGGAGATAAATACGGAAGAAAGAAAATCATATGGGCTTCGATACTTGGAGCAGCTCCATTCACCCTTTGCCTTCCCTACCTCTCCCTTTTTTGGACTGTAATATTTGCTGTTTTAATCGGGTTAATTATTGCGTCTGCATTTTCTGCGATCCTTGTATATGCCACAGACCTGATGCCGAATAAAATCGGGTTGGTTGCAGGATTATTTTTCGGATTTATGTTTGGGATGGGTGGAATTGGTTCCGCGGTACTGGGAGCTCTAGCCGATGATACCAGTATTGAGTATGTATTTAAAATCTGTGCATTCTTACCGCTGATGGGAGTAATTACAGCCTTTCTGCCTAATATTAAAGGGAAAAAGAAATGATGAAATTTTTATAGGGTTTGAAGCTGGAAGAGGGAAGCCGGAAGTTATTTCATCAATTTATGGTAAATGTTGAGTATTGACTTTCCTCTTCCAGTTTTTTAACTTTTAATTTCCAACTTCTAACCTCTTAAACTATAGAATATTTACATAATTCACATTTATTAGAGATAGTATTGCAAACATATCTTTTTATGTTTAAATTTGGATAAAACATTAACCAAAATCTCAATAGTATGAAATCTATTCTATTTTCAAAGAGCCGCCTTTTTCAGGCCGCACTATTCCTGGGATTCCTATTTCAGTCGAACAACAGCCAGGCACAAAGCAGAATCTATGCTAATGACCAGCTTTCCAACGTCTATGGAGTATGTCTGGCATGCGCTGTACAAAATCCCCTGAATGCAGTGGGAGATAATGAAGATAACTATTCCACCATGGTTATGGGGACCGTTTTATTGGGTGGCGTTGAACAGACCCTGAGATTCCCTGAAGTGAGAATCAATACGAAACTGGTCATCGGTATTGGGACCAATGACATCCCACTGACCGTTCAGCTTCTAAGCGGTGTGTACATCGAAACATTCAGCGGAACAACAGCCAACAATGACAGCCAGATGGTCACGGGCAGCTTACTGAAGCTCGCCGATAATCCGGCCAGAGCGACTATTGAACTTACTCCGGCCAGCTCATACAATGCCGTTAAAATAAGACTGAGCGGAGGCGTACTAAGCCTGGGCGGCGGATTCAGAATCTATTACGCTTACCAGGATCCTCTTTCAACGATCATGGCCTACAGCAAAGGCGGACAGATCACCCTGGGAGGTACCGTTCCACTGGAAGGGTCTGAAGTTACCTTAAGAAATACATCAGGGAAAGAGGTTCACCGTTCTATCCTGAAGTCTAAAACCTTTGATCTTTCTTCTCCGCAGCCTGAAGGAATTTATATCCTGACCGTAGAAACGAAGGATAAAAAAATGTATTCACGTAAGATCAGAATTACCAATTAGATCAATAGATTAAATAGCGGCTCGGGCGGGCGGTTAGCCCCCCCCCGCCCCGTCCACCCCTTCACAAAAAAAAAAAGGCCCCCTCCGGCCGCCGGCCCCTTGTAAAAAAAAAAAAATAGAAAAAAATTTTTAATAAAATTTTTTTGTTAAACTCCTTTTTTCTTAAATACCCTTTTCCATCATATACATAGAACAAAACCTTTGATGATTGATCAAACACAAAGAAAATAAATTACAAACAGAACAAAAAAAAAAAAAAAAAAAAATATGTAAAAAAAAAAAAGAAAAATAAAAAAGCAAAAAAAAAATTAAAACGGCGGTGGAGGGGGGTTGCCGCCCCCGCTGAGCCGTTTCCAGCATTGCAAAAAAAATCGGCGGCCCATTCGGGCCGCCGATTCATTGAAATAAATAGACTGTGAAAACTATTTCTTAATCAGTTTCTGCTGATACACTCCTTTATCGGTAACAGCCTTCAGAATATACACTCCGTTTGGAAGCGCACTTACATTGATCTGTCCGTTGTTCAGCTGTGTGTTGACCATTTTACCGGAAGCATCATAAACAGAAACGTTCAGGATCTTCTCTTGTGTTTTAATGGTCAGAATATCTGTTACCGGATTCGGATAGATACCGAATTCAATCTTCTTCACTTCTGCAGTAGCTAAAGTAGAAGCGGTACTGTTTACGGTCAAAGTCTTTTCAACCACTTTTCCGTTTGAGTTGAAGGTGATAACAACATTAGCAATTCCGGAAGCCAGAGGGGTAAGTACCAATTCGTCATTATCATTGATCACAGCGGAAACAGCCGTTGGATTTGAATTCGACTTAATGGTTTTAACAATGGCTGATGAAAGATTGTCTTCATCTGTAACTACAGTTTTCAGATCGATCGTAGATGCTGTGTTCACATTAACTTGTGAAGGGAAAGTACTGTTTACTGCCGGAAGTGTATTATCCGGGAATACGGCCAATGCCGGGAACCAGTAATAGTCATTCAGCGTTTTGGTATTGGTAAGAGTACCGCTGGTATTGAAAGTATGGATCCAGTTTTTCTGGTAATGGGCGCCATAGCCGCTTTCTGTAGTGTTCAGGATCAGCTCGTCGGTGGTTGGATTTACGCGAAGTCCAGCACCGTAAGGAATCTGTTTGTAAGTCCCGGTTTGTCCCGGGATGGCTGCAAAAGTTTCATTGAAAGTTTTTGTGGTTACGTCAAACTTTACAATCTGCGTTCCTGAAGCCCATGCGCTCACGGAATTAATCCAGTATAAAGCATTCTGTTTGCTGCTCGCGGAGAAGCTTCCTGCATTCCATGCTCCCCACGAACCTAGATATTTCGTCGTAGGAATATTATAGGAAGTTGTAGCAAAAGTCGTTGGATGGATATTTACTACCTTCTGATCCTGGATTGCCCAGATGCTTCCGTCTTTTGCCTGAACAATCGAATGGAAAGCTCCCGGTATGGTACTGATCAAAGCATCGGTAGCAGGATTAATCACTAAAATTCCTGCAGACTGTTTCACGGCAAATACATATTTGGAAGAACGGATTATGTTTCCGATCTGCCCTGCATACTGTCCACCACCACCTGTTCCGGCGATAACACTTCCAACCTGCATATTCGCAATATTAAACACATAGATTCCGTTTGAAGCTCCGATATATCCTTTATTTTCATTAACCCCTACAAATGATCTTCCGTCCCCGCCGCCAATATCATTGAAACCTGCAATTCTCTGCATGGTCTGTGCATTCGCTACAACCAGTCTTCCACCAGGTGTGTACTGAGTATCACCACCGTCTGCCGCCTGCTTTGAGATAAAATAAAACTTATCCCCGTAGATGGTTCCGTATTGTGTTGTTGCTCCGAAGGCATGGTTATTATTAACATTGCTGTATACACGGTAATTGATCTGTCCGTTGTTTCCAATGAAATTTACAGAGCCGTTCGTATGTCCGAACCACTCTTCATTCACCATAAAATATCCATCCGTGAAATTGGTAGAAGCAGCATAAGCTGAAACCGGTGTCAGAGTGGAAGAAATTGGGAAAGAATTCATTCCCGCATTAAAATTCCATACATCCCATGAACCGTTCTGAAGCACACGGGAAGTAGCTCCGACACCAGAGTATCCGAAATCAGCGTCTGTAGGGTCTTTTACCCAATACGACCAGTAGCTGTTATACCATCCTGACCCCCAGTGATCCGCTGCATCTGCTGCCGTATAATCATCAAAATCATAAGCAGTGGTATTCACAATACCGCCTACGGGATAAAGAGGATAGGTTGTATTTCCATTTTTGTAAAGGGCATTGGTATTCTGTCCGTTCAGATCAAAGCCTATTCCTCCGATCGCACTACCGAACTGGGTTCCGGGATAAACCAAAGCAAAAAGTCTATGGTCAGCCTGAGCAATGGCTCTCAGCATATCTTCTCCGGTGGCGTTTCCGTTCCATCTGAATCCCCACACCAAAGCATCAGGATTCTTACTGTCGTTCCACTGAACCACAAAAGCAGCTTCGTTGGTACCACTTCCCACCCAATACTGGATATCAGAGAAGTTGATGTTCGTCGTTACGGTTGTGTTCAGCTGATTACTGCTGTTTCCGACCTGAATATCATTGCGGGGCACACCCTGCACTGTCACCTGTGCATTCGTAAAGAACGCAAACAGAAACAGCATCGTCAAAAGGTAAAACTTTTTCATTTTCGAATTATTATATTAAATTTTGTTGTCTTTAGATTTAATTAAGATGCAGGTCATATGCTCCTGCCACTTCGGTAGAAACTTCTCCCAGCCATCCGGCCTCCTGATTGACCCCTGTATACACTTTTATGAAATCAATACCGGGAAGTTTTACATATTTTCCGTTTTTATCCACTGCCCACGAAATGTCTATGTTGGAAGCCTCGTCGTTGTTCGGTGCATTGTCTGCATAACCGTACTCGTAAGAGGTTCCCACCCAATAATTCCCCGTTCCGCTCTGGTCGTAAAAATTATCCTTCAGTCTGGTTCCCGTCAGGCTGTAAGAAGCATTCTGGAGCCATAAAGGATAATAGTTTTGTGAATGGAAGGTGTTTTTAGTTTTAAATCCAGAATTCCCAAAATTATCCTGCCATTTGATGTACTCCACATCAGTCTGCCAAAACTCACTACCGGGAACGGGGGGCTTATTATCATTGGGTTTGAAATACGTTATACTGTAGTTTTTAGTGGTTGTATTTTTAAAATATTCGCTGCCGGCAATTTCGTACCATTCATCTTCATCGGGTTTGCCGTTTTTATTTTTATCGTAGCCTACCATGATTATTCCCGGCTCACAGGATCCGGTTCTGGCAGCAGTGGCATTATTTCCCCAGAATGCATTCCCCAGAATTTTGAAATCTTTTCCATCAAGATTCGGAATCGTATGGTCAAAGCCAAAAGACACGTAACCTCCGAAACCACCAAGTGTGATCATGGTAGAATTCCCTCCTACCAGCGATTCTTTGGCTCTTTGAAGCATATCATCTTCTGTGCTTCCGGCGGTATATTCCGGTACTTCATTGGTGAACTGCCCTACTGCAGGGCGGAATTCAAAAACATTGTTGATATATTTACTGTAAGGAATAGCCTCTTTATTGACAATAATGGTTGATTTATAAATTTTAACAGCACCTTTCACCTCCACTTTTAAAGTCAAAGGATAGGTCTGCACTGTGGCGCTTACAAAATCCAACTGCAGCTGATCAGAAATAATTGAATCATCGATGCTCCACGTCAGTTTTCCTTCGATTTTCGGGTCTATATTAAGAAGCTTAAGCCGGTCAATAGTATAAGATTCTTTAAGGACTTCAGTAGGGAAAATCACTTCCTCTGCTACTTCGTCTCTGTCACTTTTACAGGCTGTTGCTCCTAGTAAAACAGTAGATAAAAAAGCAGTTTTTATAATATGTATAGATTTTCTTTCCATTTATTTATATGATTATTTATATAAAAAGGTAAAATGGGCAGGGATATTTCCGCCTTCGGTCTTCCATTTGAATTTCCCGCTCTTGTCGAAACAGTATACATATCCTGTAGTTACATAATTCCTGGCATCGGTAAGGTAGATGTCTTCTGTGTAGGGATTCACGGCAATTCCATAGGGTGCCTTAATTTCATCAGCATATTGCTGGTCGATGATTTTAGTCGCAATCACCTGCTCTGTCTTGACATCGATAATCCCGAAAGTCTTGACGTAAGCATGGGTATTATAATTAAATTCATTGCCATAGTAATATAGCTTGTCGTTTACGATCGTCATTCCGCTTACCGCCACATGAAAATCTTTTTTAACAAGGCCTGTCGCAGCATCCAGCAGATAAAGACTTGACGGAATATTATAATAATCTCCTCTGGAACTTACATAAAGGTCTCCATACTTATCCTTTTGCAATCGGTGAAGATTGATGGCTACATCAATTTTCTTTGTCTGGGTAAAAGTGTTAAGATCAACAACAGAAACCGTTTTGTCATAGTTCGGGAACATATACCCGCCGGAATTGGCTACAAAAAGCTGGTCACCGATGATTTCCATTTCCTCCGGCTGATAGCCTACCACTACCTGCCTTTCAATAGCCAGTGAAGTGGTATCAATTTCAACGACCTTCCCAGGTGGAGAATTCGGATTAAGCTCTACAGGGCCAGCATAGCTGCTTGCATAGACTTTATTTCCTTTGAAGGACATATACCGGCAGTTCTGAAGTTGTATCGTTTTAATGCGCTTTGCCGTTTTCGCATCCAATACTTCAATTTTGTTGGAAACATTAACAATCACGTAAATTTTACTTCCGTAGATCATGATATCATTTCCCACGTCACCCAGCTCCTTTACCACATTCGGGTTGATTTCCGCATAGATATTCCTGTGATAAGTTCCGGTAGCATAATCGAAATAATCGAGCGTACATTTGTTGCTGCCCATGTTTCCTTCATTCAAAAGATAGAATCCTTTGATAGGTGTATCTTCTCCTGTACTTACCTCATCTTTTTCAGAAGGCACCACATAATCATCGGTCCGGCATGAGAACAGGAAAAAAATGGTAAAAGCAAGCAGGCAAAAATTTAATTTTTTCATAATGTAAAGCTTACAATGAGTTTAAAATTTCTTCCGGGCATCGGATAATTCCTTACCACGTCATAATATTGATCCAGGAGGTTATTGACCTCGAAACTGGCCTTGATCTGATGAGAATGCCAGTTAAATTTCTTCTGAACAGACACATCGTGGGTGTACCACGGCTGGAGATAATTGGCTCTGATGTTGTTCAGCTGTGCATCATAGCGCTCTCCTGTGTACATAAAGCTGTAATTGAAGCTCCAGTCCCTGTAATCCGCCATCATGGTAAAGGTTACGGCATGCCACGGCACATACGGAATCTGGTCTTCATAATAATCTTCTTTTCTGTCGGTATAATCACCGGCACGCTGATAGGTATAGCTTACCAGAGGCTTCAGTTTAATTTTATTGATATCAAATTCAGCCTGAACATTGACATCAGCCCCAAGAATTCTCACATTCCCAAGATTCGTCATCATCCATCGGAATAAGTTGGTAGTGGGAACAGCTACTATTTTATCTTCCACTTCATTATAATATCCGTCTGCCTTTAGATAAATCCCTTTAAAAAATTGATGATCATAGAGTTTCTGGTAGGTAAAGCCTACGTCATACTGATTCGTATACTCAGGTTTCAGTAGGGTATTACCGATCATCGTGTAATACAGATCATTGAAAGTAGGCATCCTGAAAATTCTTTTGTAAAACGCTCTCACCGTAAATTCTTTTGATGCAAATGGCTGGTAGCTTAGAAATGCAGAAGGGGTCCACTCTGTTTTATCGGGAGATTTGGCATTTTTTTCTACATTTTCATGGACAAAAGTTCCGAGAACACTTCCCAGAAATTTAAATCTGTTCCACTGATAAGTAGTGGCAAAAGCCAGCAGTGAAGTATACCGGGTAGGAAAAGAAAAATCCCTCAGACTGGCATTCAGGTTATTGTACTGAAAGTCAAAACTTGCACTTACATCCCAATTCTGATTAATTGAATACATATTGGATGATGAAAAATACAGTTCTCTCTGAATGTAGGTATTATCGATGGGAAGAACAGTAGTCGCAACATTCACCGTGTCTAAAAACCGGGAATAATCATAGGCAAACTTAGCTTTGATCTGCGTTTCAAATTTTGGAAACAGCTTTTTCCTAAAACCGGCCTGTACAAAATAGTTTTCATCCAGCATCTGCTGTCCTTTCGGTCCAAAATCATTGTTGACCACTGCGGTAGGAATTCCCCTGTCGGAAATATAGCCATACCCTCTTACATTCCAGCTTCCTTCATTGAGCGTTCCGTTAAAAGCCGTTTCAAAACGCTTAGCCCGTATGTAGGAATCATATCTTCTGGCAATCGTATCGTTGGCAATTGATCCGTCAGAATTTTTCTTTTCGTATTTATATTTATACAATCCGTCACTTTGTAAAAATTCTGAACTGAAACTGGCGGAAACCTTCTCTGAAATCTTCTGTTCCACCCGGAACGAAGGATTAAATAAACTGATAGAACCCAATTTCAGCCTGACCGTTACGTTTGTTTTCTGATTTCCTTTAAAATAGGGAGTCTTAGGCTGAAGATAAATGGAGCCGGAAGACCCGAAATCTCTCGCCGGCTGAAAAATTTCGCTTTTCTGGCCGTTATACAGCGAGATCGCCTCAATATCATCCAGCGAAAATTTCCCGAGATCCACCACTCCGTTTTGGGCATTCCCAAGTTGAATACCATCATAGAATACGCCTACATGCTGGCTTCCCATACTCCGGATATTCACCGTTTTCAGTCCCCCCATGCCGCCGTAATCTTTGATCTGAACTCCCGAAAAATAGCGTAATGCATCTGCTACCGACTGGCTGTTCAGCCTTTCCAGCTGCTCCCCCGAAAGAATCTGGGCCGGAAGAATTTCTTTAAAATCTTTTTTGTAAATCTGAATAGGAAGAATAGTTTTCTCCCTGATGGTATCTCCGGATTGTGAATATATCATCTGGGAGGCTATCACAAACAAAATGATAACTCCTTTCTGAAACCGTGAAACTGTAAATTTTCCGACCATTAGCTCATTTGGAATAATGATGCCGCTAATGGATATAGATATAAGGTAGCAAAGACAAAGCACAGCTGATACTGCACAAAGTTATTGTTGTCCTAAGCTTTATTCCACGAAAGCATCAAACGTTCATCCTCCGGCAGGTCTTCTGACTTACTCCGTTTTTGAAATCCTTCCCATTAAAAAACAGTGGATATACTCTTCAAAAACTTTGATGTGGAGCTTACAGCAGCGGGTCTGTTCCGGATTTTCACCGGATTCCCTTTTAAGTGCTTTTTACAGCGCACCAGATTTCGGCAAAGATAGAAAATTATTGACAGATGCAATACACGACATAATAAATTAATTCTCAACACTATGAAAAGAGCAGATTTGTTGAGTGATGTATTAAAACCGGTGGCATCGGAAACCTCAGCCACCGGTTTTTAGAAATTATAATTAAGAGTATAATATTTCTACTAATAATGACATTAAATAACCCATACTTGGTCGCTGAGGTTACTATCTGGTGGCTTCAGGAACCGAAGCCACCATTAATCAAATTCCAAAATTGATAAAAACACTGAATCTTGATCTGGCTTCAATGTCTCCTCCCGCCAGATTGGAATAAGCAGGCAGCATCACCTCCCCGCCGAGACTGAATTTCTTATAGGAAGTTTCAAAACCGAGTTTTCCGTATAAAGCGCTTCCTGCCGTGTTGGGTAAAGCTTCATCAAATTGTTTATTCTTATCGTAAACTTCGCCTTGAAGCCCGGCCTTGGCAGAAAAAATTGTTTTTTCATTTCCGGCAATCTGATAAAACCCCATGGCTGCATAATTCCATTGGTTTCCGAAACGGTAATGCTTTTTATTGACTGTTTTAACCGTATAATCCGTATTGACCAGCAAAGCCAGCTTATTCTTTTGAAATTTATAGTTTAGAGCTGCCTGATAATCCCAACTTCCCGTCCCAAGCTGAAAACTTGGATTGACCCCGGAAATTCCCTTTTCATCAAACTTTCCAAGAGGAACTTTAACACCCAGACCACCATTTAACTGGTGAAAATTATCTTTAGAATTCATCAGCCGGTAAATACCCATTACATTCAGATCTCCGATACCACTGATACTGATATCCCCCTGCATAGTTTTCTTTTCATGAAAATGGAACGGCAGACTGGCATATACACTCAGGTTTTTGGTCACCGGAATTTTCCCCCAAACCTGCAGGGTATTGAAGTACTGGTCCTGGGTAAGGTCTTTTACAAACATATTTTCCTTTGCTCTGTAGTGCTGGGCAAAATATTTGATGCCGATAAACTGTGGGTTCAACAGTGATTCAAAACCTGAGGAGCCGTTTCCGGCAGCGCATCCGCAGGCATCACAGTCATCCCAAACAACCCTGTTGATGTGATTCGTAAAATCAATACTGTCATTGATGGGTTTAGCCTGGAACATTAAGGATAAGACCAGACTGAATATAAGTGTTATTTTGTTCATGGTGATTTTCATTCTGCAAATTTTGGATTGGAAATAAAGTTCTTGTCAGACAGGGTTTTCAGGAAGGCTATAATAAACTGCTTTTCCTGAGTATTCATCGCAATCCCGATGTGCCCGTTCTTTTTGAGCTGCGGATCAAGATTGGGATTATCCTCAACATTATCTGAATAGAAATTAAGGACTGTTTCCAGCGTATAGAACCTTCCGTCATGCATATAAGGTTTTGTGTATTCCACATTTCTCAGGCTTGGAACCCGGAACTTCATCCAGTCATTCTGATCCAGCGTTACCCGGTGACGTCCGGCATCCTTGAACTGTTCATTGTAATACATTCCCGTGTTTCTGAAGCTTTCATCGGTAAATAATTCTCCGCTGTGGCAGGACGCGCATTTTTGCTGAAACAGCATCATTCCCTGAGACTCTTCAGCGGTTAAAACTTCTTTCCCCTGTCTGAATCTGTCATACTTTGAATCTGCAGAAATCATGCTTACCATAAACTGGGATAAAGCTTTTAATAGTCTCTCTCCGGTCATATTTTCATCTCCGTAAGCTGCCATGAAAAGTTTTTTATATTTCTGGTCATCTTTCAATTTAGCAATCACTTCAGGCATGGAACTGTCCATTTCATTGGCATCCGTAATGGGAATAATGGGCTGTTCATTCAGATTATGGATGACACCGTCCCACATATAACGTTTCAGAAAGGCCATATTCTGGATCGGAGGTGCGTTCCGTATTCCGATTCTGTCATCCACCCCATGGCTCACGTTATGCCCGTGATGGGTGAAAGCATTCTCCTGAATATGGCAGAATCCGCATGAAATGGTATTGTTCATCGATAGCCTCCCTTCATAAAACAATTTCCGCCCGAGCTCCACACCATTTTTAGTGACCGGATTTCCGGATGCATCAAATGTCATTTCAGGAAAATAAGACGGAAATTCCAACCGATACGCTTCATCTTTCTCCAGAGGCTGGATCACCTCATCAGAACAGGACAGGCAGCTCAGGAAAGTAATGACGACCAGTGCTGTCTTCAAGAAAATTCTAGTCATTGTGTACATGGTCTACTTTAAACATTGCAGTAAGGTTATCGGTAACATCCACCAGATGCTGGCCCGAGCCCATCATCATATTATTGGCAGTATCCAGGGTAAGGGATCTGCTGCCACTTAAAAACTGATTAAGGTCAGCCAGAATATGGATAGAAGGCTTCACCTGGGAAGTTACCCTGGCCGTTGTGGGAAGGTTTAACGTAATTTCCCGGTAAAGATCAGGGGTGTTATTAGCCGTTACATTTCCCATATTTCCGGCATGGTTCATGAATTCCGTATCGGCAGCCCCTGTTCCGTATTTTCCTTCGAGCTTTACAAAAATATAACCCGCAGCCCACGACCATGACATTCCTTTCTGCTTGGCTTTGTTCCAGAACTCAGCCTGCCCGTCCTGCCCCAGCAGATAAGCCTTCTGACTGATCCCTAATCCGAATTTTACTTTTTTGTAATTATTTTTCGGAATTCCGTTCAGGTCGATATAAATGACTCCCGCTACGGCATCAGCCTGGTCTATAATGAAGGCACCTTTATCGGGATTATTTTCATTGTATTTAAACTCATTCCCGTTTTCATCAATCAAGGTGATATTGCTGACTATATATTTCAGCGTGGAGAACAGATGCTTCTGTCCGGCAGCAGACGTTTGAACGGTTTGATTTAAAACAATATTTCCGAGGTTATTAAAACCGTTTTCAAATTTGATCTGAAGGTTTCCTGTTGTAACGTCGCCCTGCGGATCTTCATCATCGCTGTTTCCGCATGATGAGAGGGTGAATAAAGTAACGACAATAAAGAATAATGATAAAAATTTATAGATTTTCATTTTGATTTTTTAAGTTGAATTTTTTGAAATAGAAATGCTTTTTGAATGAGATAAACATTCAATTTCTTCACATAAAGTCTGATACAGATTAATGTTGTATTTGAACCATTAAGAAGAATAAAGGAGATAAGAAAAATTAAGAAAAAATCAAGTGATTTTTTTTAGCTGTATTCTTAAAGCGGAGCTGCTCTTAATATTCTTAAAAACTTAATGAGACTTAATGGTTCACAGATTAATAGGTACCTTTTTTTTACCACAAAAGGGACAAAATTTTTTTTACACTTTAGTTATTTAAAGTCTAGTAAAAACCGGATGAAAAGAGCACTTAAGTTTTTTGAAAATCTTTGATATTCATTTAAAATCTAAGGCATCCGGAATACTGGAAAACGTTTTGCTTTCTGCGGTTGTGCTAATGATAAAATCTGGCTTAAAAAACCGGTGGTTTGAAGATATGTTTCAGAAACAGAAAAGAATAAGCTGTTTCATAGAGAAAATTGAGATTCTGGGGAATCGGTTGATCTGCTTTT